>JAEXBC010000051.1 GCA_023457875.1 Bacillota bacterium
ATTATACGGCTTGTCGTCATATTGTTCAAGTTTTTTTATCATTTTTTTACATAATTACAAAAAACAATAATTCATAACTTCAATCAATCTTTTAGCATAACATTATTTTCTGTAATCATTCTGTATATTTTAAATTTATTAATTTTATTTTGTGTCCATATTTCTATGGAGCTTTTTAATGCTATAATAGCTATATCATACAATAAGGAGATATTTTATGCGTATTTTACTTATAGAAGATAACAAAACCCTTTGTCAAACCATCGCCAGGCATATCATTAAAGCCGGTTATACTTTAGATTATACCTATGATGGTAAAGAAGGCCTCGATTATATTAAAAGTCATGGCTATGATCTTGTTATCTTGGATTGTATGCTCCCTTCGTTAAATGGTATTGATCTTTTAAAGAGCATACGTCGTAAAGGCATTTATACTTCTGTTATTATCATTACCGCACTGAGTGATGTAACCGATAGGATAAACGGACTAGATGCTGGCGCTGATGATTATCTAACAAAGCCCTTTGCCATGGAGGAACTCCTTGCAAGAATCCGCGCCTTAAGACGCCGTCCAATCAAATGGGAAAATACACAAAAGCTTACCTTTGGCGACATTTCTTATGATAGTCTTACCAATACACTATCAGGACCCACTCATAGTTGTTCTCTTTCTAAACGGGAGGGCCATCTACTAGAACTATTCCTCGAAAATCCAGGTCAGCTGCTGCCACGGCAGGTGATTTTCTCTAGAATTTGGGGGCCTGACGCACCTGTTGAAGAAAGTAATATAGATAACTATATCCGTTTTGTTCGTCGTAGACTAACAAGTGTAGGCAGTAGTGTGAAAATAACAACAGTCCGCTCAGTGGGCTATATATTGGAGATGTAAAATGCTTGATAAACTAAGAAAAAGACTTACTGTTATTTGTGTAGGCATCACAGTTGGTATTTTAATAGCCATTACCCTTATTGCCTTTAGCTTTTCTGCCAAGCAACTTAATATGCGCAGTCGTTTTGCTCTTATGAATCAGTTATCCTATGTCACGCAACATCTCCAGACGGAAGGCTATGTTTCACATACTTGGCTTGCTAAACAAGAAGCTAATAGCCGCTGCATTATTTCTATTTCTCGGGAAAACGGTCCTTTTCTCTTTTGTGGTGCTTACCATACATATACAGATAGAAGTGTACTGATTGATAAGGCAAGAGATATCATCACTTCTCAGTATGCTTTTAATGCTTTTTCTAGGTATACGGTAACTAATCAGACTAGCCCAATTATTTTTTCTCTCCATACCTCCTCGGAGCATTTTCTAGTTGGTGCTACAGTGATGACCTATCGCAATCATCCTTATGAACTGATTATCCTTAAAGATATGGCACAGGATGATGCTGAAATTTCACGTTTAAGGCTAATCTTTATAGGACTTATTATCTGCGGCATGATCCTGCTAGGCGTCTTTAGCTGGTGGTTTTCTGGCAAGGCCATTACGCCTGTTAAGGTCAGCCACGAGGAACAAATCGACTTTGTGGCAGCTGCCTCCCACGAACTGCGTTCTCCTGTGGCAGTCATTCAGGCGCTTACTGAGGAAATGCTTGAAAACAAAAATGCCCCTGACAAGCAGGGACTTTATAGCATCCATCATGAATGTGACCATCTTTCTAGACTAATTGGAGACCTACTTCTTTTGGCACGGGCGGATTCAGGCAAATGGTCTATCAGCAAAGAGTTAGTAGAAGTAGATACGCTTATTCTAGAAGTTTATGATCGTTTTTTACCTTTAGTAGAGGCACATCATCAAAAATTAGATATTGAGCTTTCAGATGTGGCCATAGAACCTGTCTTACTTGACAGGCAGCGCATATGCCAAGTGCTTTCTATTTTAATCGATAACGCCATGTCTTACACTCCTGCTGGTACGCAAATCACCTTAACACTTAATCTATCTAAGGATAATATAGAAATAGAGGTTTTAGATAATGGACCTGGTATTCCTGATGAAGCAAAAGCAAAGGTATTTAAACGCTTTTATAAACTGGATACCTCAAGAAACGGTGATACACACTACGGCCTAGGCTTAAGCATTGCCTATGAGATCCTAAGACTTCATGGCGGAAAACTCACCCTAAGTGATTCACCGAGCGGTGGCTGCCATTTTAAATTTTTCCTTTAAGATAAAGCCCTTTAGCTTAGGTTATACTAAACTAAAGGGCTAAAATATCCACTGAGATTTCTTTGTAACATCCTATACATCAAAATCCATCCTGAACTTTTCTACATTGTCAATAAAATATTTGCTTATAGTCTTCAGCTAAAGTAGTAAACATTAAATCCAAATAATTCACTTTGGTAGTTAATGAAGTGCCTATTAAGGTTTTTACTTTAACTTAAATTTACTTACCTGTTCAATCATGTCTTTAGCCATATTTCTTAAGTTCTCAACGGTAGAAAATAAGCTTGTGGCAGTTGCAGTCATTTCTTCTGATGAGGCCGCAATTTCTTCTGATGCTGCTGATGTTTCTTCTGATATTGCAGATGTATTTTCTACTCTATCTAAAATATTATCTTTTTCTTCATTTATATATTTAGCTGATGAATTT
>JAEXBC010000052.1 GCA_023457875.1 Bacillota bacterium
CGACAATCAGCATCCATCTAAGGTCAAAATGTCCATTTTAGAAGGTAATCAAAACAATATGACTTCAGGTAATAACAAGGATATTTTACCTACAGACACAGATAACCGAATTGCAACCATTGCCCGAAAGGTAGGACCTGCTGTTGTATCTATCTATAATAATAAAAAGATAACAGAGGATCTTTATTACTACTATTTTTACGGAAATGGCAGTGACGAGATGATATCAGGCTTTGGTTCAGGTATTATTTTTGGTGAGGACGACGAAAAGTACTATATTGTAACGAATTCGCATGTCATAGAAGGAGCAGATAGTCTAGCGGTTAATTTCTTGGGGGATATCAAGGCTGAAGCAAAACTTGTAGGCAAGGATTCAACCAACGATGTTGCAGTCATTTCCGTAGAAAAGAGTAAATTAACGGAGCAGGAGCGTAGTGGTGTGAAACTGGCTACCTTTGGGGATAGCGATCAAATAGGTGTCGGACAGTTGGCAGTAGCTATTGGTACGCCTATGCAAGCTGCACTTAATAATACAGTAACTTCAGGCATTATTAGTGGTTTACAGCATCAAATCAAGCTGACAGACAAGACCATGACACTCATCCAGACAGATGCAGCCATTAACCCTGGTAATAGTGGGGGGGCACTGGTGGGCCCTTCTGGGGAAGTCATAGGCATTAATGTCGCCAAAGCTGCCACTGGTGAAGGGATAGGCTTTGCTATTCCCATCAACACAGTTAAACCAATTGTTAAAGAACTCATAGAAAATGGCAGTATTGTTAGACCAGGCTTAGGTATTATGGGTATTAGTATCTCTGATATGAATTCAGACCTTTATGAATTACCTGTAGGCGTTTATATAAAAAGTGTTATGCCAGGTGGAAGTGCTGATTTAGCAGGCATTAAGCCAAGCGATATTATTATTCAATTTGATGGTGTTGCGATTAAAGATATGGAACAACTAAAGAGCCTTATCCTTGAAAAACGTGTAGGCGATCAAGTGGAAGTCAAGATCATTAGAGGAACCGCAAAGAAAACCATACGCGTGGAGCTTCATGAGATGCCAGAAAGTGGTACTACCAACTAAAAAAGATAATGAAAGGTATTTATCTTTATGTCATAAGATAAATACCTTTTCTGCTGAATTTCATGCCAATCATTGAATAGAGAGGCAAAATTTGTTAATATTACTATAGAAAAGAGTAGGGGGAAGTATATGGCACTTATAAATGAGTTTAAACCCCAGGAAAGCGTAAAGGGGTATTTCTTATGTAAATTTAAACAGATATTAAAGAACAAGAATGGCAAGGATTATTGCAGTGTGCGCTTGCAAGATAAAAGTGGTGTGATAGACGGTAAGATTTGGTCAATGCATAGTTGCATTCTTCCTTTTGAAGTAGATGATATTGTAGAGGTGGAGGGCGAAACCTTACTTTATCAAGAAAACCTACAACTTAATATCAATAAAATTCAAAAGGCTGAGGGTGGATATGAGTTAAAGGACTTCATTCCACAAACCCATAAGGACGTGGCGGCGCTTGAAAATGAGCTGTTAGACCTCATTGAACAAGTGAGCTCACCCTATATCAAGAAGCTTTTGGAGCAAATATTTTTGGAGGATGCCACCTATGAGGCATTTGTGTCCCACAGTGCAGGCAAAAGCGTGCATCACGCCTATTTAAACGGCTTACTTGAGCATACGGTGACTGTGACCAAAATCGGAAAATATCTTGCTACTTTATATGAAGGCGTCCAGATTGATTTGGTAATAGCAGGTTGCTTGTTGCATGACATTGGTAAGCTTCGTGAGTTAACCGCTTTCCCTAGAAATGACTACTCCGATGAAGGACAGTTAATTGGACATCTGGTCATTGGGGCTGAAATTATTCATGATGCAGCCAAGAAGGTAGAAGGTTTTCCCGAAGAGCTAGAGCGTCTTCTCAAGCATATTGTGATCGCCCACCACGGCGAATATGAATATGCCTCACCCAAAAGACCAAAGTGCATAGAAGCGATGATTGTACACCTAGCTGATTTTTCAGATTCTAGGCTAAAGATGCTGGATGAAATGCTTGAGGCAAGTGGAGATGAAGCTTATATCGGCTATCATAAATTATTAGGAAGAAACATTAGAAAAGTTAAGCTATGAAAAATAAAAACTTAAAGATATCAGCCAATGAAATCAATCGTTATCTGTACTGTCCTTATCAATGGTATTATAGCCGCTATTATGGTCAAAGGGCTTTAAAAGAAAAATATAAAGCTTTAGGGAGTGGTATCAGTCATCATGACCAACATTTTGAGAAGGGGAAAAGGTTTCATCGTGGGTATTATCGCTTGTATCGGCTAAAACGTCTCGCCCAGCTTGTAGGGGTACTACTTGTTGTAGGTATGATCATATGGGGTGTTTATCAATGGATACATTAATGGTTACAGTCATAGAAGGTATTGTTTTAGTATGTGTTACGTGCATACTTTGGCTAGGATTTAGACCCACAATGAGCGTGAAGCATAAAAAAGAACTTGGGGTAAAGGGAGCAACAGCCATTTATAGCGACGAAAAAGGTACCAAGCTTCTGGTGGCACCCAAGCTACTACTTCAAGGAAAGCCCGACTTTATTTTTGAAACATGGTTTCTAAAACGCTACATACCTTTAGAAATCAAAAGTGGACAGCTCAAAGAGCAAGAGCCCCATCTAGGAGACTTATATCAGCTAGTCGCCTATTTCTTAATCATAGAAGAGGTTTATGGCAAAAGGCCACCCTATGGCAAATTAGTTTATGCCAACAAAACCTTTAAAATTAGAAATACTTATAAGCTAAGAAGTACACTACATCACACCGTTAGGCAAATGAGGCAAATGCTAGAAGAAAAGTACTCACCTGTAGCAGATCCAAGCTTTATCAAGTGCAAAAATTGTATTTGCAAGGACACAGTGTGCCAGTGGCAAGAGGGAGAATAGAACGATGAAACAGAATAAACTAAGTGAAATGAAAGTTAGCGACCAAAAGAGAGAACAAAACCAATCACCAAAGCAAACAAAGTCATTAAGTCAAAATAAGCGTACCGATGAAGTAAATGTGCAAAAAGGAAGCAGCTCACCGCTACTAGAGCGCTATCTTCAAAAGACCATGACAGACCAAATGCAGCAGGTGGATGACCAGCTTTTGGCCTCAGCCATCCAAACCTTGCTTTATGAAGGCAAGCAAAAAAATAAGCGCTTAAATTAGGAGTATTTATGGAGAAGCCAATAGAGAAAAATCAGCATTATCAAGTAGAAATCATAGATATAGGTGAGGGCGGAGAGGGTATAGGCAAAATAAATGACTTTACCCTTTTTGTGCCTCATGTAGTCATAGGCGACATCGTAGAAGTCCAAGTCAATAAACTCAAGAAAAGCTATGGCTATGCCAAAAAACTAAGACTTATTACCCCCTCGCCCTTTAGGCAGGAGGAAGGCTGCGAGCTAGAAAATAAGTGTGGCGGCTGCCAATTTCAACATATGCATTACTTGGAGCAGCTCAAATGGAAACAAAAAAAGGTGGAAAACTGCCTAAAGCGAATCGGAAAGCTTGAAAATGTAAAAGTTGAACCTACCCTTGGTATGGACAACCCATATCATTACCGCAACAAAGCCCAATACCCCATTCGTAAAGTAAATGGCAAAGTAGAAATAGGCTTTTTTGCCACCCGTAGCCATAGGCTTGTTCCTCTAACAGAGTGTTGCATCCAACATCCTAAAAATGCCGAAATCATCCAGGTAGTAAAAGCCTTCTTAGAGGAAAATCAAATCAGTATTTATAATGATTTAACAAAAAAGGGACTTGTTCGCCATCTGATCATAAAAACAGGCTATCATACAAACGAAATCATGGTATGCCTTGTGATTAACGGCAAAAAGCTGCCATATAGCGAAAAGCTTGTAGAAGCCCTCGCCAAGGTGCAAGGTGTATGTAGCATTGTCCTCAATCACCCATGTGAGAAAAATGGTGTAGTGCTAAAGGATAGCTACTTGCTTCTTGAGGGCAAGCCCTATATTATAGATACCATTAAGTCCTTGCACTTTAAGATTTCTCCCCTTGCCTTTTTTCAAGTGAATCCAGTACAAACAGAGGTGCTTTATCAGAAGGCACTAGAATTTGCTGCCCTTACGGGAGACGAAGTGGTCTGGGATGCTTATTGCGGTATAGGCACCATTTCCCTATTTCTAGCCCAAAAAGCCAAAAAAGTTTACGGCGTAGAAATCCTAAAGGAAGCCATAGAAGCTGCCAAAGAAAATGCCCTTTTAAATTATATTAACAATGTGGAATTCTTCACAGGCAAGGCAGAGGAGGTTATTCCACAGCTTTATAAAGAAGGCATTGTTGCAGATACAATCATAGTGGACCCACCTAGAAAAGGCTGTGACATAGCGCTTTTAGAAACACTAAAGAGCATGGCGCCACAAAAAATAGTCTATGTGTCTTGTGACCCTGCGACTTTAGCAAGAGATTTGGCTTATTTAACAAGTGAGGCAGGCTATCAAGTAGAGAAAGTTCAACCTGTAGATATGTTTCCACAGACTACTCACGTTGAGACGGTTGTATTGATGTCTAGAAAGTGATGTCCGGAAAGCCTTGAGAATACTGAGTTTTATAAAATGAAAGTAAATCTGTCTACTCGACTTAAGCCCTCGATATGTGTACGTGGAAACATATCGAGGGTGTTTTTTTGTGGTAAAAATGAGTCTGAAATTAGGTAGGGGTGAGTGGACAGAATAGATAAATTAGTAGGGTTGAGGAGACAGGATGGATGTAACATTCTATACACCTGAGATTATAGCATAGAATTTAGAAGGATTTGGAGTAAGAATTATTGAATACAAATCAAAAATCATGCGAACGTAAAGAAAATGTTTGCAATATGATGATGCTAATGATATTATGTAATTATACATACATAGAGGTGATTATGATGGCAATTAGTTATAAAAAACTTTGGAAGCTTCTTATTGATAGAGATATGAAAAAGAAAGACTTACAGAAACTTGCAGGCATTAGTTCTGCTACGATCACAAAGCTTGGTAAAAACGAAAATGTTAGTACAGAAATAATACAAAAAATCTGTATAGCGTTGGAATGTGACGTCTGTGATATCATGGAAATGGATACCAAACGGAATTAGTATTTATTATTGTGAAATATCAATCAAATGGAGGCTTGTTTAATGATAAATATAAGAAAATTAGAATCAGAATTATGGGAATCAGCAGATCTCTTACGTCAAGGTTCTAAATTAAGTTCTCAAGAATATTGCATGCCGGTTCTTGGTTTAATCTTTTTGCGTTATGCATATAGTCGGTTTAAATACGTGGAAGCTGAAATTCTAAAAGACCGTCCTGTACGTAATGGTCGCGTACTTCCTGTTGAGTCAAGTGATTTTAAGCAGAAAAGTGCTATCTTTTTACCTGAGAAGGCACGATATGATTATCTGCTCAATTTGCCAGACGATGCTGATTGTGGGAAGGCAGTCAATGAGGCTATGGAGTTAATTGAGGCAGAGAGTACTCAATTGAAAGGAATACTACCCAAAACATATACTTCTTTCAGAAATGATTTGTTGAAAGAATTGTTGCGTATTTTTAACAATAGTGCATTGAACGAAATCAACGATGATATCCTAGGTCGCATTTATGAGTATTTCTTAAATAAGTTTGCTTCAGCTATCGCATCGGATGATGGAGTTTTCTTTACACCTAAATCTCTAGTAAAGATGATTGTGAATATAATTGAGCCAACTCAAGGGATAGTGTTAGATCCTGCCTGTGGCAGTGGTGGAATGTTTGTTTCCTCCAGCGACTTTGTCAATTCTGAAGGAATCAATGCTAATTCTGCCATGACATTTTATGGACAAGAAAAAGTAGAGTTTAATGCGAAGTTATGTATCATGAATATGGCTGTACACGGATTAAATGCAAAAATCAAATCTGGTGATGAGGCTAACAGCTTCTATCATGATGCTCATAATCTGGAAGGGCGCTGCGATTATGTAATGGCTAATCCTCCATTTAATGTAGATAAAGTAAAAGCAGAATCTACTCAGAATGCAGGACGCTTACCTTTTGGGTTGCCGGGAGTAAATCAAAAAAAGGAAGTCTCTAATGCCAATTATCTTTGGATTTCATATTTCTATGCGTATTTAAATGATACTGGACGCGCTGGTTTTGTTATGGCTGCTTCTGCTACGGATAGTGGCAATAAGGATCGAGAAATCAGAAAACAGCTTATTCAGACAGGACATGTAGACTGTTTAATGTCAGTGGCTAATAACTTCTTTTACAAGGTTTCATTGCCTTGCTCCCTGTGGTTCTTTGATAAGGGAAAGAAAGAAGAATTAAAGGATAAAGTGCTTTTCATAGATTCGCGTAATTACTATACTGTAGTGGATCGAACACTCAATGAGTGGAGTGAATGGCAGATGAAAAACCTCAATGCCATTGTCTGGCTCTACCGTGGAGAGAAAGAAAAGTACACAAAATTATTACAGGATTATTGGACTCAAATTATCAATGATTACAAAGAATTTGATGCTGCATTTGAAAGTGTGTCGGTACTGTTGAATGGCTATGGTGAGAAACTTAAACCATTGAGAGTTCAGATTTCAGATATCGTTAAAAACTCAGAGGATATTAACCAGCTGTTACCGCTGAATGATTTGTTGAAAAAGTATAGTACAGAACTTAATGCTTCGTTAAAAGCTCTTTGTGAGTACGGTGATGGATTGGAGAAGGATGAAGCTAAGGTGTTTGCTAAATCCATCGATGAATCCGCAACAACTTGGGATCGCTTCAAAAAGTCTGTTTCTACTCGCATTGTGGAAGTAGTATCTCAAATCAAGGCCTGCCGTACAGTGATAAAAGAAGCAAAATGGCTCACTGAGAAATTCGGAGACGGCACATATACCGATGTTCTGGGACTTTGTAAAGTTGCAACTATAGATGAAATAGAAGAAAAGAACTGGAGCCTTACTCCTGGTGTATATGTGGGTGTTGCTCCTGTAGAAGAAGATGATGAAAACTTCGAAGAAAGAATGACCGAAATTCACAAGGAACTCTTAACATTACAGTCAGAGGCAAACAAGTTAATGGATACTATTTCGGCGAACTTTGAGGTGTTGGGTATATGAATAGAAAAGTACAATTAGGGGATTTATGCGATTTTATAAATGGTGGTGCTTGGAGTGATAAAGAGTATGTAACTACAGGAATTCCTGTTCTTAAAGTATCAAATTTTAAACCATCTGGGTTTTTGTTAGAAGATGTTAGTAGATTACCGAATAGTAGTTTGGAAAAGTATAAGAAGCATCTTCTGCAAAAGGGAGATATGGTTATTGCTACAGTGGGGTCTCATCCTAATCTTGTAAATTCAGCTGCGGGTAGGAGTTGCGTAATAACCGACGAGGTTACAGGATACTTGCTTAACCAGAATGCTGTCTGTGTGAGAACTCTTGATTCGGAAGTTTTAGACCAGAAATACTTAACTTACCTTGGTAAATCTTTTTATTTTCAACATTATATTCAATCCCGTGGTAAAGGCGCAGCAAATCAAATGCGTATAGCGATAAGTGCAATTAAGGAATACGAATTAGAGCCTCCAGATATTGGCACACAACGACGCATTGCAGAAATTCTCTCAGCTTATGATGATTTAATAGAAAATAACCAAAAGCAGATTAAGTTGCTAGAAGAAGCTGCCATGAGGTTGTATAAAGAATGGTTTGTAAATCTTCGATTCCCTGGATATGAAAACAGTAAGATAGTTGATGGTGTGCCGGAAGGGTGGAATCGAATCACTGTTGCAGAAGCTTTACAAATGTATATAGGAGGTGGTTGGGGAAAAGAATCTCCAGCAGGTAAGTATGTTTATAAAGGCAGAGTTATTCGTGGAACAGATATTAATAATATTAAGAATGGCGATTTCCTTTCTGTTCCTGTAAGATACCACTCTGAAAATGATATGAAAAAGCGAAAGTTGCAATCCAATGATATTGTGTTTGAGATGTCAAATGGGAATATTGATAACATTGGAAGGTGTTTATTTATTGATGAGTTAGTTCTATCATCGTGTGGAGACAATACAATTTGTGCGAGTTTTTGCAAATTACTTAGACCAAAAGATCTGAAAACAGCAATCGTTCTATATCATGAAATTAATGATATGCAATTATCTGGAAGAATGTCGTCTCTAAAAAAGAATGGTGCTAATGGTATAAATAACTTTGATTTTGATGGTTTTCTTTCCCATGAGTTTTTGCTTCCAGATAATAATGCATTAACAATTTACTTACATGATATTATGCTTAAAATATCTAATATTCAAAAACAGTTTTTGGTACTACGTAGCGCTCGAGATAAACTACTTCCTAAACTTATGAGTGGTGAGATTGAGGTGTAATTATGGTTCAAATACCTTTAGAATTTATCCAGATGGTTGAAAATGATATAGAACTTATAAATAAACTAATTGATAGTGAGGCTGATGAAGA
>JAEXBC010000053.1 GCA_023457875.1 Bacillota bacterium
GTCAGATTTTGCTTGATGCAAGGAAGAATGCAAGATTGACTCAAGAGGAACTTGCAAGGCGTATCGGGGCAAATAAATCATACATTTCCCGTATTGAAAAAGGCACTACCGTTCCCAGTGTTGCGACATTCTATCGGATCGTTAATGCATTGGGACTAACAGTTGATTTGAATCCGGCTATGTAACAGCTGAACAATATGAACTTGTATTGGCCAGTGCCATTGACTGGTGAGAACCTGCAAGTTATGTCAAATATAGTAATTAGGAATATTTAAGCGGTGATTCTTGGGAATTGCCGCTATTTTTTTATTCATAGTAGAATAATGAACAATGACTTATTCTGAAAATAGTTGTTACTATTAGAGGCTTGTTATCTTATTGTAATTGCCAAAAGAGTTTGTTGGTTTAGCTCCATTGATAAAAAGAGGTTGATAGAAAAAATAATTAGTTTTTGACGCTATTTGTCAATCAGAATACTTTTCTTTGTGAGCAATAAAACTAAAATCTTATATTTCTATGGATCACTCAAAGTTGGAACGTATGCTTCGCATCATAATTTTATTAACCTCTAATCGTCAATACTCAATTGAAGATATAGCCAAACGCATATCTGTAACTCCAAGAACGGTTTATCGCTATATTGACACCATAAAAGAAGTTGGTTTTTTGGTGAAGAAGCATAACGAGAAGTATTATTATATAGACCGTAATTCCAACTACTTTAAAGACATCAGTGACCTCGTACATTTCTCTGCCGAAGAATCGTTGCTGTTGAGGCACGCTATTGACAATATTGACGAAAACACCCAAATCAAACAAAATCTAAAGAAGAAGCTTTATACCATATATGATTATCGTATATTACCTGAAATAGTTATTCACAAAGGAATGGCAGGTAACGTTTCTGAATTAATGAATGCAATCAACGAAAAAAAACAAGTCAGACTACTGGAATACAGATCGTCGCATAGCTCGCAAGTGACAGATAGATTAGTAGAACCTTTTGAATTTACTACCAATTTTGTGCAAGTGTGGTGTTACGAACCGGCAACAGGAATTAATAAGCTATTTCGTCTAAGCAGAATTCAGTGTGTTGAAAAGAAAGAGAGCAGTTGGCAATATGAACCGCAACACTCTGCCAGTAATATTGATTTATTCAGAATTAGCACTACTCAGCGCATGCCCATTCATCTCAGACTGGGTATAAAATCAGCCAATTTATTAAGAGAAGAATTTCCGCTTTCAGAGAAAGAATTGCAACAAGAAGATACCGATCACTGGATACTAAAAACAGAAGTATGCAGTTATGACGGAGTAGGGCGTTTTGTCATGGGGCTACTTGATGATATAGAAATTATTGACTCACCTGGCCTAGTGCATTACCTGAAAGAAAAGATTGAATTTTGCAGTAAAAACCTAAATAAAGTTTCATGAAAAAAGATCATGTTAAAATAGCACATATATATTACGATGAAAGTACAGGAAAGTACAATATTCAATCCTGTGAAGAACATCTAGCTGGAACAATGGAATTAGCGTATAATTTTGGAAAAAAAAACGGATTCCAAGATTGGACAGCGCTAATAGCTCAATTGCATGATGTTGGTAAATACTCTCTAAAGTTTCAACAATATATTAGGTATAAGAGTGGATATGACGAAGGTTGCCAACAACTGTGTAAAACTGACCATTCATCAGCCGGAGCCATTATAAGTAGAAAAATGTATCCGCAATTTTTTCTGCCAATAGCTCACTGCATAGCTGGGCATCATTCCGGTTTATTAAACCATGCATCACTTTGCGACAGATTAGAGAAGAATATAGATGAAGAAATACCTCTTCCGTTAACTACTATAAATTTAACTAGACCACAAAATGTTAATTCAAAGAATTTGCATCATTGGTTCCGTATGCTTTATTCATGTTTAGTCGATGCTGATTACTTAGACACTGAACGTTTTATGAATAGTACAAGCTACCGATTACGCAAGAACTCAACTAACATGGTAGCAATAAAAGAAAAACTTGATTCTTATTTGTCTAATTTATCAAACTTAGCATCAGACACGCTACTGAATAACACTAGGAATAAAATTCAAGATGAATGTAAAAATGCTGCAAAACTAGAAGAAGGAATATATAGCTTAACAGTTCCAACCGGAGGTGGCAAAACATTATCTTCAATGGTTTGGGCTGTTAATCATGCTATCTATCATGCAAAAGAACGAATAATAGTTGCAATACCTTATACAAGTATAATAGTACAAACGGCAGAGATATTTCGAAAAATATTTGGCGAAGAAAATGTACTAGAACATCATAGTAATTTTGAAGGAACTGGTAATCAAAAGCTAGCAGCGGAAAATTGGGATGCACCAATTGTTGTAACAACAAATGTGCAATTATTCGAATCTCTTTTCTCAAATAAATCATCTAAATGCAGAAAGCTTCATAATTTATGCGATAGTGTTCTTATTTTAGATGAAGTACAAATGCTACCTACTACTCTACTAGAACCGATCTTGGATTCTCTTAAAGCATTATGCAAACTATTCAAAACATCAATACTATTTACTACAGCTAGCCAACCATCATATATAGGTCATATTGGTAGTAGCAAAATAAGATTTGAAGGAATTGAGAAGATACATGAAATTGTAGATGACATAAGTATGCTATCAAAAAATCTTCGAAGAGCCAGCATCACTATCCGGCAAGAGGAACAACGATATGAGGATATAGCTAAAGAAATCCAAATACAAGAAAAAATATTATGCATTGTAAATACAAGAAAAGAAGCTAAAGCAATTTATGAATATATGCCAAATGATGGAAGTACAATACATCTATCGCGGATGATGTGTTCTGCTCATATTATAGAGACAATCGATAAGATAAAAAAACATCTAAAGAGTGAACCAGAAGTTCCATTACGTGTAATAGCAACTCAACTGATTGAAGCGGGAGTCGATATTGATTTTCCAATTGTATATAGATCTATTGCAGGATTAGATTCGATACTACAAGCAGCAGGCAGGTGTAACAGAGAAGGACTCCTTAATAAATTGGGACAAGTCATTGTGTTTAAAGGAGAAGAAAGGACACCACAAGGATTAATAAGCAAAGGTAAATATGCATTAGAAGAATTATTAGCTTCTGAACCTATGATCGATTTATTGTCACCATTAGCTATGAAAAAATATTTTTCTCTATTATATAGCAAAATAAACACTTTTGACGAAGCTAGAATTAAAGAGCTACTCTGCCAATCTACATCTATGCAGTTTGAAGATGCAGCAAAAGCCTTCAAAATGATTGATGATGATAACCATCCAATAGTAGTTCATTGGGGGAAAGGGAGTGAATATATTAACAAATTAAAGAGGCATGGATTGGACAGAGATTTATCAAGAAAACTACAAAAGTACTCCGTGTCTGTCAGAAGCAAAGATCTTATTGAATTAGTTAAAATGGGGCGAATTGAACAAATTAACGAAGTATGGATACAAGTGGATCCAAACTTATATGACTTAAACGTTGGGTTAGTCATGGATAACAAATGGTTAAACGAAACATATATATTATAGAAATATGAATGATTATATTGACAAAGAATTTTGCATTGAAGTATGGGGGGATTGGGCATGTTTCACTCGACCTGAAATGAAAATCGAAAGAGTTAGTTATGATGTAATTACTCCTTCAGCAGCAAGAGCCATTTTTGAGGCAATATTTTGGAAACCAGCTATTAGATGGCAAATAACACGCATAGAAGTACTTAATCCTATCAAATTCACTTCTATAAAAAGGAATGAAGTTGGTGCTTTGGCTTCAAAGAATAAATCTCACATATTTATCGAAGAAAAAAGGCAACAGAAATCAGGATTAATTCTAAAAGATGTACACTACCGTTTATTTGGAAAATTAGTTTATATTCCGGTCAGTAAACGAACAAGGAGTAGCACTAAACAAGATGTATTAAACGATGAAAATCCTGCGAAATATAACGCTATTTTTCAGCGTAGAGCAGAAAATGGACAATGTTTTTCTCAGCCGTATTTAGGCACTCGTGAGTTTAGTGCATATTTCAAACTAATTACAGAGCCAGGCAATGGCGCATTAAAAACACCCATTAATGAAACAAAGGATTTTGGTTTTATGCTCTATGATATGGACTTTACCAACAGTAAGGATCCGCAAGCTCTGTTTTATAGGCCTACAATGCAAAACGGTATAATAAATGTTCCATCAATAGATAGCGAGGAGGTGTTAAAATGATACTACAAGCATTATATGATTACTATCAACGAAAAGAAGGTTTAGCCCCTACCGGTTTAGAGT
>JAEXBC010000054.1 GCA_023457875.1 Bacillota bacterium
TTTTTAAATCTCCAACCTGCACGCCAGATGATATTCGTATTGCTACTCAGCTAGCCAAAATAGCAGAAGTCGACCTATATGCTTATGGTGCTGAGCTCTTAACAGCTGGTACCTCCTTAGATGGCACCTCTCCCTCTGAACTACTTAATATTGACAGGAAATCCTTCACTGTGGGAAAATATAATATGAGCATCGCTCAGGTTAATACCGGTGACTTCAAAAGTTTATTTACATTAAAAGACGACATTCTCCTGCAAATGCACCACCTAGAAGATAAGGAAAACCTAGATATCTGTATGCTGATGGTAACAGACATTGTGATAGGTGGAACAGAGTTATTTGTAACAGGAAAAGAACGTCGTCTCGTGGAACCCATATTTAAATTAGGTGCTAGTGATGATAGCATTTTTCTTAAAGATGTATTCTCTCGCAAAAAGCAAATTCTTCCAAAGTTAATGCATCTTGCTTAATTTAAGAATAAAAGTTGAAAAATATTCTCATTCTATTTATATTATATATGTAAGATAGGCAATTTGATCATATGCATTTAAGTTATCCTATCTTTCTTTATAAGAAAGGAGGTCTCACATGGCAAAACAAGTTACAAAGGATATGGTAATTGGACAAATTCTACAATTAGATAAAGGAGTTATTCCTATCTTAATGCAATCTGGTATGCATTGTCTCGGGTGCCCTTCATCACAGATGGAGTCACTTGGTGATGCGTGTATGGTCCATGGCATTAATGCAGATGAGTTAGTTGAGCAGCTTAATGCTTTTCTTGCTACTGTAGAATAATATAGAAATAGGTGGCTATATGCTTGATGCTATAGCTACCTATTTTTATTTCCTGTATTTGCTTTTTTCAAATTTTCATGTATGCCAATTGATTATTTATAAAGGTATTTTTATGTATAAATATTTTATTCGGTTTGGAGCATACTATAACTGTACAAAAACCATCAACTTATTAGGAGGCTTTATCATGAAAAAAAATCCAAGTATCGGTTGTACAGTTAGTTCTTGCAAATATCACGCTAATGAAGAGAATTACTGCACCTTGCAACAAATTATGGTAGGTACCCACGAAAATTGTCCTACCGAAGTACAATGTACCGACTGCGAATCATTTGAGTATAAAGCTTAAAAATCAATTTACAAAAAAAGACATTCACATGAGAATGTCTTTTTTTTATAAATATCTTGCTAGTACATCTACCGCATGAAGTTTGATTAAACTGGTACCATGCTCTTTTAAGAACATTTCGTTTAAGTCTGTAGTTGGACACCTACTACCAAACTCATCTAACATACAAGATAGCGCTTCGCCTTTTACATTAGCCTTTTTATTCTTACTAAATACTAAAAAGTACTTATCATTATATTTATATAATGAACTGTCCCCAATAAACATTGGTTGTACACGATGTGCTGCCATGCAAGCACTATCAAAATCATCAAATAGGTACGTAAGTCCTGAACTTCTCATAAGCTCTTTCGCTTCTTCTGCTTGAAGTTCGGCATTATGTCCCATTAAAGCAAGGTCAGTGAGTCTATCCTCTTCTGGCTCCTTAAAGGTACGGTGAGTTGGTCTTTCACCAATTGCTTCTAATTTCTGTTCTATTTGTGATGGGTCCTCCACTTTAGTTACAACAATCATAATACTATCGGTTGAAAGTGGAACTGCTTCTATCATAAGGGGTACATTGTCTGTTTCGAAACCAAAGTCTTCAAACGCTCTTGCCATCATATCCTTGAAAAGTGCTTGTGCCTTTTTAGAACCATAAGCAAGTTCGCTAAGCTTCAGATTTCTATCTATAAGATCTGAGTGACTCAAAGTGACCTGAATTTGTGTATCACTAATTTTTTCGATTTTCATTCAAATCACATCCTTTCTAAATAAATTATGTTATACTATCTTATATGCTATCTTATATATATCTTATTCAACTAGTATAATGTAGATGATAATAAGTGTAAAGAGGATAAAAATGAATTATTTCATTCTATCCAAGAGCATGGTTTATTTCTAATTTAATTATATCATATAATTAGACAAAATACGAAAATTTGTTTATATGGAAAATATAACATATGATAAGATGCATATAATATGATTGAAAATTTTTTAACAATATATTGTTGACGTGTATACAGTATACATAGTATAATATATTTGTAATAACCCACTACTACTGAATAACTTATTTTTAATTATTAAAGTATTTAATCTATAATGCTTTGTTCAATTCACTTAAAGGAGATGATATTCATGTTTGAACAATGGAATGATTTCGAAGCTGGTATTTGGTCAAAAGAAATTAATGTTCGAGACTTTATTCAAAAAAACTATACACCTTATGATGGCGATGAATCCTTTTTAGCAGGTGCAACGGATGCTACTAATAAATTATGGGCTCAAGTACTTGAGCTAATGGACGAAGAACACAAGCGTGGCATTCTAGATGCTGAAACAAAGGTTCCTTCATCCCTTACCTCTCACGATGCCGCTTACTTAAATAAAGAACTTGAAACGATTGTAGGTTTTCAATCTGATAAACCCCTTAAAAGAAATATTATGCCAAATGGTGGTGTTCGTACTGTAGAATTAGCACTTAATTCTTATGGTTATGAATTAGATCCACAAACAAAAGAGATTTTTACAAAATACCACAAAACACATAATACAGCTGTATTCCAAGCCTACACAAAAGAGATGCGTGCTTGCCGTCATAGCCACATTATCACTGGTCTTCCAGATGCCTATGGTCGTGGACGTATTGTAGGCGACTACCGTCGTATTGCCCTATACGGAGTTGACCGTTTAATCGAGGACAAAAATAAAGATAAAGAGCAATTAGATGTTTCACCTATGCTAGAAGAAGTTGTACGTTCTCGTGAAGAGGTATCTGAGCAAATTCTCGCACTCCAAGATCTTAAAAAGATGGCGCTTAAGTATGGTTTTGATATTTCAAAACCAGCTTCAGATATCAAAGAAGCTATACAATGGCTATACTTTGGCTACCTTGGTGCTGTTAAACAACAAGATGGTGCTGCTATGTCCATTGGACGTAACTCTACTTTCCTTGATATCTATGCAGAAAGAGACCTTAAGGCTGGAAAATATACTGAAGAACAAATCCAAGAATTCATTGACCACTTTATTATGAAACTTCGTATGGTTCGTTTCCTTCGTATTCCAGAATATAATGAACTATTTTCTGGTGACCCTGCCTGGGTATCTGAAGCAATTGGTGGTATAGGCATTGATGGCCGTCACTTGGTTACAAAGACAAGCTACCGTATGCTCCATACGTTATCAAATCTTGGACCTTCTCCAGAACCAAACTTAACGATTCTTTGGTCTCCTAGACTACCACAAAACTTCAAAAAATACTGTGCAGATACTTCTATTAAAACAAGTTCTATTCAATATGAAAATGATGATTTGATGAGACTACATTACGGTGATGATTATACAATCGCTTGCTGTGTATCTGCCATGAAAATTGGAAAAGAAATGCAATTCTTTGGTGCACGTGCTAACCTAGCTAAAACATTACTGTATGCCATCAATGGTGGTCGTGATGAAATCACTGGTGAACAAATTGGTCCTAAATACCAACCTATTACCTCTGAATACCTAGATTATGACGAAGTAGTAGAAAAGTTCAATACTATGATGGATTGGCTCGCAAGAATTTATGTGGATACCTTAAATGTAATTCACTATATGCATGATAAATATCACTATGAATCACTTGAAATGGCCCTTCATGACACCCATATTGAACGTACCTTTGCAACTGGAATTGCTGGTTTCTCTGTAGTAGTTGACTCTTTATCAGCCATTAAATATGCGAAGGTTAAAGTCATCCGAGATGAAAATGGTCTTGCTACTGATTATGAAATCGAAGGGGAATACCCAGCATATGGTAACAACGATGACGCCGTAGATCAAATTGCAGTTGAACTTGTTCAAACCTTTATGAACAAAATCAGAAAACATCATACTTACCGAAATTCTATTCCCACAACGTCTATCTTAACCATTACCTCAAATGTGGTTTATGGTAAGAAAACAGGTAATACCCCTGATGGACGTAAAGCAGGTCAACCACTTGCTCCAGGTGCTAACCCAATGCACGGTAGAGATACCAAGGGAGCTGTAGCAGCATTATCTTCTGTTGCTAAACTTCCATTTAGAGACTCATTAGATGGTATTTCAAATACCTTCTCAATCATTCCAAGTGCACTTGGCAAAACTGAAGCTGAACAAATTAGTAATTTGACTGGTCTTCTTGATGGTTATTTCATGCAAGATCCACACCATATCAATGTCAACGTTATGAAGCGTGAGACATTACTTGATGCAATGGATCACCCTGAAAAATATCCTCAGCTGACGATTCGTGTATCTGGATACGCTGTTCGTTTTATTCGATTAACAAGAGAACAACAACTAGATGTCATTAACAGAACCTTCCACGAACGCTTCTAATGATGACTCACTCTATTCATTAATAAAGAGGATGTTTACATCCTCTTTATTAATATCTATAATAATAATAACTCATATTTCATAAAATAAACTCGATCAGGGGAGGAATTAGGCATGAAAGGTAGAATTCACTCAATAGAAACTTGTGGCGCAGTAGACGGACCAGGCTTACGTTATATTGTTTTTACACAAGGCTGTCCACTTAGATGCAAATATTGCCATAATCCTGACACCTGGAAATACGAGGATGGCAAAGAAGTAGATACAGAAGAACTTATTAAGGATATTCTAAAATACAAAACCTTTATGAAAGCCTCAAATGGAGGAGTCACTGTAAGTGGTGGTGAACCTTTTCTCCAACCAGATTTTCTAAGAGATCTTTTCATAAAGTGCAAAGCTCATGGTCTTCATACTGCCATTGATACATCTGGCTATGTAAACCTTGAAATAGCTGATCCCGTCCTTGACTATACCGACTTAGTGCTTTTAGATATCAAAAGCTATAATAAAGAAGTTTATAAGGATTTAACAGGTGTACCACTTGAACGTACCCTAGCACTGAGTAAACATTTAAATGAGCGTCATATTCCTATTTGGATTCGTTACGTTCTTGTTCCTAACCTTACGGATGATCCGAAGGATATTGAAAACCTAGCAAAATTTTTATCCACACTAGATAATGTTGAACGTATAGATATTTTACCCTTTCATAAGATGGGAGAATACAAATGGGAACAACTTGGCTATGAATATGCCTTAACACATACACCTGAGCCAACCATTGAAGAAACCGATGCTGCCGTTAAAATCTTTTCTAAATATAACTTACCGGTTATTGGATAAGGAAAATAACCATTTGAATTTTATAGATTACGCATAAATCCCACTGTCATTGGATGACAGTGGGATTTGTTTGTTTTATTCTATTAGCTTAATCTCTTATTCATTATTTTTTAAATACTCTTCAAGCAATACTACAGTGCTATGTACTATATTTCTGCATCTGTTTTTAAAAACATTTTCCTCCTGAGCCTTTTGACGATCTTCAAGATTTGCAAGATTATATTTGATGATATCTTTGCAGTCTATTCCACCGTTGAGTTCCATAAACTTACTAGAAAAATTCTTAGCAATATCATCGTTTTTTATTCTTATACTGGTATCATGAGGTATATAAATCTTTTAGTGTAATAGCCCCTTAAATTTGTGCTGACTGATTTTTTTCTTTAAAAATTTTATTCCATATTGAAGTTTTTTCTTTTTTGGTAGTTTCTTGATGATTACTCAATTCTTTTCTTATTCTCTGTACTTCTCTCATGGTTTCATCTAATTTTCTATAATACTCTTCGCTTTTTGCAGTCTGCACTGCTTGGTTTTCCTCTAAAGTAGAGACCTTTTCATTAACCGCCAAATCCACTTCTTTTTTTATGTTTTGGGTGATTTCCCATTTAGAACATTCACTATATTCAGTTAATGCCTGCACAAACATATCCTTCATCATATTTGAAAACTGCTTAACCTTTTCATCCCCCATGTCGGTAATGTCTACTTCTTCTTTCTTTTTAAGTGCAGTTACGGGAGCCATCTGAATACTTGTTAGCTGCTCATAAGTTTCTCTGGCTTCTTCATTTGAGGCATGTACAATCCCTTCAATAGCTTTTAGCTGTAAACCCTGCTCCCGCATATCTTGAACTTTTTTAAAAAGCTCTACATCTTCCATGGTATAAACTCTATGGCCCTTACTATTTCTCTTAATTGTTAAATTCAACTCTTTTTCATAAAACCTCAGCACATATGCTTCAGTTTCTAACATCTCTGCAACATCCTTCACTGATAAATAGTCTTTCTCCTGTAACATATCCTCACCCCATCATTTGTAACCTTGTAATATAATTATACCATATTTTTACAATATTACAATAAATTATTATAATAGTACAAATGATTAGAAATCTATAGTATCTATTTATCATCTAATGGCATATGTCTAGCAAATTTCGAAGTGATGACAACATTTTTTTAAGAAATCTCTATGCTTGGATAAATGATCATCCTATATAAGTAGAAAAAAGCTTTTTGTGACCTCGCGTATTACACTGCTATCACAAAAGCTTTATAAATATTTTTGGCTCTCCTGCCAATATTGCACTAATTAAGTACCTTTTGATAGGCTACTAAATCTAGCCATCTACCAAATTTATGTCCAACCTCTTTATAATGGGCACATTTTTCATAGCCACATTTTTCAAATAATGCGATACTTCCTGTGTTTTCACCACAAATTAGTCCAATTAAAACATGAAGTTCTTTTGCCCTAGCACGCTCCTCGACAAAACCCATTGCTAGGGTGCCTATTTTCTTTCCTTCGTATCCATGTTTTAGATAGATGGTTACCTCCGCCGTTTGGTCAAAAGCTTCCCTTACTTTAAACTGAGCTAAAATAACATAGCCACAAATCACATCTTCCTCTTTAATCACATAGCTTTCATATTTTGGATTATCAAAGAGCACTAGCTTTTCCATCTCTTGATTTGAGATGACTTTTTTATGATAAGTTGCTGTTGTATGCTCAATATAGTATGAATAAATATGCCTTACCTCTTCTATATGCTCCTGTGTAATGGGTTCAAATGTATACTTATTCATCTCATACTATTCCCTTCTTCATGAAATTTGTTCTTTATGTTATTTATGTCTATTGATACGGTTTTATATTGTAAAAATCCTAGAAAATGCTTCTAGGATTTTTATGACACTATGTGCTAATGATTTAATGCTGCATATTAGCAAACTTGGTATATTGTCCAAGCCAAACAAGTTCTACTGTTCCAGTAGGACCATTTCTTTGCTTAGCGATAATAACTTCTCCGACATTCTTTTTCTCAGTATCTGGATGATAGTACTCATCCCTGTAAAGGAACATAACCACGTCAGCATCCTGTTCGATGGCTCCTGATTCTCTAAGATCTGAAAGCATTGGTCTATGATCAGTTCTTGCTTCACATGCCCTGGATAGCTGAGAAAGAGCAATAACGGGGGCATTCATTTCTCTTGCGAGGGCTTTCAATGAACGAGAGATTTCGGAAATCTCCTGTTGCCTAGAAGCACCATCACCGGTGCCGCTCATTAACTGGAGATAATCTATCATAATAAGGTCAAGCCCCTTCTCCATTTTTAATCTGCGGCATTTTGCCCTCATCTCCATGACATTGATACCTGCTGTGTCATCAATATATATCCTTGAATTAGCTATATTAGGAATACTTTGAGCAAGCTTGTCCCAATCATCTTTATCCAGCGCACCCGTTCGTGCCTTTTGTGAATCCACCATGGCTTCTGCACATAGCATACGGGTCACTAACTGATCCTTTGCCATTTCTAAACTAAATACTGCAACACTTTTCTTATTTCTTATACCAGCTGTCTGAATAATATTTAATGCAAAAGCTGTTTTTCCCATAGAAGGTCTTGCAGCAACCAAAATCAAATCTGAAGGCTGAAGCCCTGCTGTCCGGTGATCTAAATCAATGAAGCCTGTTTCAATTCCAGTAATACCACCTTGCATTTTGTGAGCTTCCTCGATTTTATCAATAGATGTGAGGACAATTTCATCAATACAAGAAAAGTCTTCTGTTTTCTTATTCTGCAAGATATCAAATATTTGCTTTTCTGCAAAGCTCATAATATGATCTAAAGGCTCATCGCCATCATAGCTTTTTGCTGTAATATCAGTACTTGCTTTAATTAGTCGCCTTAGGGTTGCTTTTTCTTCTACAATTTTAGCATATTGCCTGATATGCGCTGAAGTGGGTACCGAATTTGCAAGTTCAGCCAAATACCCTAATCCTCCAATTTGCTCTAATATACCTTTTTGTACGAGCTTATCTTGAATAGTAATCAGATCAATAGGATTACCTGTGGTATAGAGTTCGATGATGGCTGCATAAATCTGAGCATGATCAGGTCTATAAAAGTCATCTGCCCTTACAATCTCACTGGCAGCTACGACAGCATCATGATCCATAATCATTGACCCCAAAACAGATTGCTCAGCTTCAATGCTATGTGGAGGAATTCTCATATTTTGCACTTGTTCCATCAGCTTGTCCTCTCCTTTCGGTCTTTCATACTTATTTCCACAAACAACAAATCATCTTACTATTAAGCGCCAACAACAATTATTGTAACGGTAGCTGTAACCTGGGCATGAAGCTTAATAGCTACTTTTTGTGAGCCTAAACCTTTAATGGCATCTTTTAATTGTATCTTCTTCTTATCTATTTTTACATCATAAGCTTTCTCTATTGCCTCAGCAATTTCTTTTGAGGTAATGGAGCCAAACACTTTGCCAGCTTCACCCGTTTTTACTTGAAGTTTGATTTCTTTATCATTAATCTTATCTGCTATCGCCTGAGCATCTGCAAGCTCTTGAGCTTTCTTCTTATCCTGTGCTTTTTGCTCTAGCATTCTAGAATTTAAATTGACCGCATTTGCTTCCACTGCCAAACCTTTTGGGAAAAGTGCATTTCTAGCATACCCATCTTTTACCTCTAATAATTCACCTTTTTTACCTACTTTTTTTACATCCTGCGTTAAGATCACTTTCATTTTGTTTCTCCTTCTTCAAAATATTTATTGATTGCATCCTTTAAGTACATTCTTGCTCCCTCAAGGGTAGTATCTTTAAGCTGGGCTCCTGCAATGCCTAAGTGCCCACCACCACCTAGTAGTTCCATAATTCTTTGAACATTGATATCTGCTAGCGCTCTAGCACTAATCAGAACACAATTGTCATTTTGGGTTAATACAAATGAAGCCTCAATCCCTTTAATATTTAAGAGTTCATCCGCCACTTGAGCTGCTATGACAGTGGCATTTGCAATAGGTTCATTTACCACCGATACAGCCATATTATTATTCCAAATCTCAGCGTTTTGTATCGCCATTGCTCTTACCTTATAGGTATGCATATCGTTTTGAAACAACAGCCTTACACGGCTACTATCTGCACCACTTCTTCTTAAAAAAGCGGCAGCTTCAAAGGTTCTAACCCCTGCTTTAAATACAAAGTTCTTGGTATCAATTGTGATGCCTGCAAGTAGCGCATCAGCTTCAATAGGTGTTAGTTTGATTTTGTCACTTAAATAATTTAAGATTTCAGCAATCATTTCACAGGTAGAAGAAATAAATGGCTCTAAATAAGTTAAAACAGCATCTTCAATATAGTCCGTACTCCTTCTATGATGATCAAATACAACGACCTTCTCAGCTTTATCTAATAACTCTTGGTATTCTAAATAACTTCTTCTATGGGTATCTACAACTACAAGAAGTGTATCTCTTCTCATTTCCCTATCAGCTACCTCGTGAGTGATAAATAAATCTGCATATTCATTAGATTGTACTATTCTATCATATAATCCCTTAACTGCAAAGTTCGGTTCATTTAATATAATTTGAGCTTTTTTACCCATAATAGTGGCTGCACGATATACACCCATAGCAGCTCCCAAGCAGTCCATATCTATGCCCTTATGCCCCATAATAAATACCTTATCTGCCTCATGTAACAATTCTTTAAAGGCATAGGCCTTAAGTCTTACCTTAACACGCGTACTTTTTTCAACTTCTTTGGTTTTTCCACCATAAAAGGTGTATTTATCATGGTGCTTAATAATCGCCTGATCTCCTCCACGCCCTTGGGCCAAATCGAAAGCTATCCTTGCATCTTCTTTAGAGCCCGTTAAGGAGGTTAAATTAAAACCAATCCCAAGACTTACAGTAACAGGGAGTTCATTACCTATTTGAATGTTTCTTACTTGATCTAAAATATCAAACTTCGTTTCTTGCATCAGTGTTAATTCTTTTTTGTTAAACACAATGATATACTTATCTCTTTCAATTCGTGCCACCATTACTTCTTTTTCTTTAAACCACATATTAATTTTTCGATCAATAATGGCTAGGAGCATGGGTCTTTTAACTTCCTCGATGCTATGCGTAATCTCATCAATATTATCGATGCATAGATAACCCATCATGCATCGTTCTTCTTTAATCTGAGTCTTTAGCCTTTCATTTTCACTATAATCCATAAAATAACATATAAACTTATTGTGTTCTCCACTTCGATGAAAACTTTCTATGGTAATTTTAAATGCTTTTTCATTCCAATAGAATCGCTTTGCTTCATCTTTTTTATCCACTAACCATTCATTGATTTTTAAATCTGGAAAAATACTTTTTATATTTTTTCCAAGTACACTCTTTTCTGCGCACATTTGACTAAACGCTTTATTACACCACTTAATTTCTCCTATCTCCTCGATAATAGCAATAGGTAAATCCACATCAGAAAACATACTATCCTTAATGGTTGTAATCTCATGAACATCTTGCTGAACCTGTTCATTTATAAACCGATTCACTTCACGTTCAGCAAATACGCTACTCGCCAATAATATTGCAAAAACAATTACGCTAATGATAGCTACTGGATTTTGAAACATTCTTATCACTTGAATGATCATACCTATGATCACTAATACCTGACATATCCTAAATAACATGATAGCGTAGGAAAATTGCTTTTTATCATTGCTTTTCATTTTCATTTCCTTTCTTATCTAAACTACAATTTCAACTTTTCTATAGTTAAAAATAGCATCAAGACATCCAAATGACATAATAACATATGGTACGGTGGAAAAGAGAATAACCACCAAGACATATGCAAGAATCTTTAAGCTTTTTCCAATTACCGCCTTACTTAATATACCTATTAATCCAAGTAAACCTGCTATTTGAAATAGTGTCATTAGAAAAAACATGACATTTGCCCCTAATATCGTCATGGCTTCATTACTACCATTTACGTCTATTGCAAGTAGGGCTATAAATAAAATGAGCACTGCTACCTTTGACAATTTAAAATTCAAAAGTTCCTTTGCGCTAGGGAATTTCTTATTCTTACGTCTTATAATGCAATTTAAAACAATAATCAAAAATGACGTTGAGAAAAGTACTTGAATCAAAATGAGTGAACTCCAGAATATGCTTAACATTTCCACCATATTTGTAATAAACTCTTTCATATCAAAACTCATTTGGGATATTTCTGAACTACTCATGGCTACAGTCGCTGTTTGAGTAGTTAGCCAACCTTGAATCGTTTCAATAGGGATATTCTTCATTTCACTTAAATACTCACTAAATTGAGCATGAAGATCGTTTCCTAAGCCTTTCATGATGCTCAAAAAGACAAATACGACTACCGATAAACAGAGCGTAGCGTACATAATGATATTGGGCAAAGGAAGCTCTTTTTTATAAAAGAATAGGATGACATAGGTTGGAACGCAAATACTTATTAAATAAACACCTACACTAATCCATGTACCTGTCACAGCATAAATTCCAATTCCCATTATGAATTGGATAAAGATATGTTCATTAATTGAGATTTTATCTTTGCTACAAAAAACCGCAAAAGGTAGCGCTAAAACAGGGAATAATACTAATGAACTAATATGGTATACCCCTAGTACACCTAACGCTATATATAATAATATTAAGCTTACTAACTTAACAATATGCTTTGGGTTTGAATTCATAAATTCGTGCCTCCCTCGTTCTGCATAAAAACAATGAATTAACGTGTATTATTATACCATATAGCACGCGTCTAATTCTAGTCTAACTCGCTTTATAGTATTTATCTTGTACAAAAAATATATGAAGTATCCTTCCTATGCATCAACAAACTCCTGTCTCACAAGTGAATACGCTTAAATACACCATTCATTTTTAATAAAATTCATGCTAGTTATAAGCTTAGTATAAACCCTCAAGTAGTAGCCTTTATGAAGATTAATCTAATAAAAAAAAGCCACTGCGCTGGCAGTGGTGTGTGCATATTGGTGTGTGCTTATTTATCTTTCTATATGTTTCAATATTGTTTTTTATTAATCTTGTGTGTATGGTAAAAGTGCAATGTGTCTTGCACGTTTAATTGCAACAGTAAGTTTACGTTGTGCTTTTGCAGAATTTCCTGTAATTCTTCTTGGAAGAATTTTACCTCTTTCAGAGATAAATTTCTTTAATGTGTTAATATCTTTATAATTGATTTTTTTGATATTATCACCCGCAAATTGATTGACTTTACGTCTTCTACGGTTGTGTCTTTTTTGCATTGCCATTGTGTATTCCCTCCTTCTTTAATTAACTATTAATTAAAATGGTAAATCGTCATCTTCCTCAAAGCTTGTAGGTGTAAAACCACTTGCTAAATTTCCTGAAGAAGGATTCTGTGTAGGTACACTAGCAGGAGCATCAGTCATTACACCACGTGATTCAGCAAAAGATTTACTTTCAGCAAAATGTTGCTCTTCAGCCACTACATCCACAGATGTATGCTTAACTTTTTGTGCATCTTCCCAAGTATTTACTTGAAGTCTGCCAACAACAGCAACCATTTGGCCTTTTCTAAAGTATTTCTCTGCAAATTCTCCAGCTTTTCCAAATGAAACAACATTGAAAAAGTCTACATCTGGCTCACCTTGCTTTGAAAATTGTCTTCTAACCGCAAGACCATATCTTGCAACAGCAACTGGATTTGCAGATTGAGAATAACGCACTTCTGGATCTCTTGTTAGA
>JAEXBC010000055.1 GCA_023457875.1 Bacillota bacterium
TTAATTGCATTTTAAAGACATACTTATATACATTTATTGATAATTTCACTGATGTGATTAAAATTGTATATGAGATTTCTAAATTTAGGACTTTAAAAACACCTGTTTTTGGGGTCTAATCACAATAAAATGATAAATAGACCATATAAGTTTTACTTGAAACAGCAACACCTATTGTATCACTTTCTAATTGGGGGACATTCTTAATAACGGAAAGTTTGCTTGACATAATAGCTTATAAAAATGAATAAGCAACTTTACAAACACTTAAAAAGAACGATAAAGCTAATTAAACTTCTAGCTTTATCGCTCTTTTATTCATTCAGGACTAATAATTAATATTTTTGCGACAGTCCCCGTTCATCTGATAGATATCTTTTCAAATAAACCATATCCACTAATTGTTGTCCATCTTCATACATGGGATGGTCGTAATTGTCTATAAAGAAGTTTTTAACAACGTGGGATTTTTCAAATCCGCATTTCTCGTAGAAATGAAGGATCATAGGGCTATCGCCTGTTCCAACAAATAACTCGTTACCAGGTTTTTTGTAGTAATCAGCAATAAAGGAAATGAGATGTTGTCCATATCCTTTTCCTTGATATTCAGGAACGGTAACAATATTCTTAAGCTCATAAACGCCGGGCTCTTCTTGTGTAACAACGCAGAGCGCTCTCACCTCACCATCGTCATACAAGGTAAACATCTCACCACGATATAAATATTTCTCTATCATATCTACTTGTTCATCTGCAATAAGTAATAGATCCATATACTTCGTTTTATCGCTATCCATAACTTTTACTATTTCCATTCTCTAGTTCCCCTTTTTCTTTTTATCTTAAAAATCCATTATATCCTTTTAATCTTAACTAGGGGAATACACATTATTGCACAGCCCCTGCTATGCAAAATATTTCCTGCTTTTTCTAATAGTTCATCACTCCTCTCATTTATCCATATTATAGCTAAGACACATTTCACTTTCAATTTGTTTTTATGTATGGCATATTTATTTAGACGCTTGCACTAACCATTCATCAAGCTGTCTTTGCTTTTCTGCAATAATTTTATCAGAACCTACCTTTTTTAGTGTATCAATCATTTGGGGCAAATAAATCTCTGGGTCTTGGGTCCCTGTGGTTAGTTCTGACATATATTCCCTCCAAACATTATTACAAACTTGTATTTCTCGCTCCACATTTGATCTATCAAAGACAAAACCAAGTGTCTTAGAGGGCTGTGCTTTGGCATTGAAAGCTTCAACCACATTCCAGCTATCAGGACTTTGTCCAGGCAGTGCATAATTTAACAATTCATTGCCAAACATCCAGCCCATCTGGAAGCTATAATTACTAGCAGCATCCGTAAGTTCTATACTCTTCTTTCCGCTCTTAACATAATGCACATTTTCAACACCAAAGTTTATAAGATTGTTTAAATATTCGTCTGTATTAACCAGTTCCAAAAACATAAGCGCTCTTTCAGGATGAGGTGAAGTTGCAGATACGGCCTGCATAGAGCCTGTCGCCTCTAAAGGAGTCATTACCGTATGACTTAATGGCACAGCAATCCACTCATATCCTGTCTGTGCATTTAAATAATAGGTATCCATTGGATAGATGCGTTTCAGAGCAGCAAAGACTTCACCACTTCCAGATAAATGTTCCTGCCCATAAGAATATTCACATTCTTTACATAAATATCCTAAGGTATAAAACTTATGTATTGTCTTGAAAAACCTCATATACTCTGGTTTTTCAAACTCGTTAAAAACTTTCATATCCTTGGAATCAGAATAAATGACACCTGGATATCTTGGGCATATATCTACCCCATCTCCAATGAAGTCAAAGTTAAAAAGCATTGAAAACGATGCATCATCCAATAAAACCTCCAGCGGTTCTACTTCTGGTTCGTTTGCCTTGATGCGTGCTAGCAAAGGCTCTATATCTGAAAATTGCTTAATCTTAGTAATATCCATATTGTATTTATCTACTAAATCCTTACGAAGGAACAATCCAACCTGCTGAGCTTTTTCCTTATTTGCTGGAATTGCATAATTTATCCCATTAACCTGTGAACCCTTTAAAAAGTCATCTCCAAGAATTGCTTTTGTTTTTGGCGCATAAGCTGGAAGAAGCTCATTAAGTGGGAGAAATGCCCCTCTAGGCGCTTGAGTGTAGTAGTCATTTGTCCAGTACGAAGTAAAACAGATGTCAAATTTTTGCCTAGAATTAATGATAATATCCATTTTTTGATCATAATCTCCCCAGTCATAGCAAATAAGTTTTACACTGGTATTCATTTTATATTTGCTCATTAGATAGTCATGAATTTTCTTTTCTACCTGAGCCGTATCCTGTTGTGGGCCATTACCAATAATATACCATGTTAATGTAACAGGCTCCGTGATATCAACCTTTGGCTTATCAAAAGCTGGTGTAAATCCAAGAATACTAAATACAATTGCAGCACTCAACAATACTGTGAAAAATTTCTGTAACTTTTGCATAGCAAAATCCTTTCTTTATCGACCTATTTTCTTTTATATAAATTATATTTTATCATTTCTAAATATCATAAACAATATTGATGTTTGGTATGGTACACTCTAATTTTTTATTTATTGAGGCAAGTATATTGACCTAGATTTAAATGTGTTTAAAGAGATCGAGTGCTAGCGCTTTAAAGCCTAAATAAAATCTCTTTTTCAATAGACAACAAAAAACAACTAGGATAGCCCTGCCATCCCAGTTATTTTTTGCCTATTTATATTTATTCATCTATTTATTTTTGATTATCTACAATAACCTACTGATTTTGTGCTTAATAATGTTACTTTAACTTATTCTTTTTGTAGTCAATGGCTAACACTCTTTTACTTTGTCAAAAGAAGGGTTGAATGCGTAGAAATTCTTAGCATCTAGTTGGTCTTGAATCATACGAAGACCTTCGCCAAAACGTTGATAATGCACAATTTCTCTTTCACGTAAGAATTTAATCGGATCGCATACGTCAGGATCTTTAATCAGCCTTAGGATATTATCATAGGTGGTACGTGCTTTTTGTTCCGCTGCCATATCTTCATGCAAGTCTGTAATAGGATCTCCCTTAGATTGAAAAACTAATGCTGAAAAAGGATCTCCTGCTGCAGATGCAGGATACATACCTGTAGTGTGAGCAACATAATAAGCTGCAAAAGGTGAATTTTCAATTTGCTGCATGGTTAAATCTCTTGTTAATTGATAAACAATAGCACTAACAATTTCCATATGAGCAAGTTCTTCCGTCCCGATATCCGTAAGTAATCCTGCTACCGCTCTATTAGGCATGGTATATCTTTGAGATAAATAACGCATAGATGCAGCTAATTCTCCATCAGCCCCACCAAACTGTTCCATGATGATTTGAGCCAATTTAGCATCTGGTTTTTTAATATTCACTGGATATTGTAATCGCTTTTCATAGTTCCACATTTTTTAATTCTCCCTTTCCCATGGCCATGGTGTTGTTGCCCAAGTCCATTCATTATTCTTCACGTTGACGTCATCAGCCATTAGTGGCCCAAAATATTGGGTGTATTCTTTTCTTCCTTGCTCTAAAAGCTTTCTATATTTATCATAATAAGCTAGGGCTTCCTCATCGTTTGGATGTGTATCTAGGAAAAGAACTGCTTCATCTACTGCAAAATCAATCGTACTGATTAGTTTTAATAATTCTCTTTGCTCATTGCTTAACAACATGCTTCAGTCCCCCTTCCGCCATAAAACGGTTTATCCAGTTCTTTGAATATGGTACCTCTTCTAAATCCCTCGTCAGCAGCATAAAGATCTCTCCAGCACTGCCAAGGTACATAAGCCATTGCAAGAGGCATACTATCAGCTTCCTGCTCTTCTCCCATTAAATGAGAATAATCATTAGCATTTATTATTAATCCCTGAGTAGACATACCTCTGGATACGACATTTTTATTACTCATAGGATATCTTGATTTATTGATCATAGAAAACTCCTTTCATTATCACAAAAAATGACTTTTGCTCTTACTTTGAAGTGATTTCTCTACTAGTTTATGACATATCGACAAAAATGTGCTTGTTTTTCAAAATAGACTAATTTTTAGCTTTAATACCCCATAGCTTACATATCATGGTTTTTTTACGCTTAAAATGTCACGAAAGGATTTTTTTATCATATGATGGTTTAAAGAAATTTTAATTGGTAAAAAAAATGGAGATAAACAAAATGGAACATTTTACGACGCTTACTCAGCTTAAAGAAGGGCAAACTGCAAGAGTTCAGGCCCTACTTTCTAAAGGAATAAATAGAAGACGTATGCAAGATTTAGGCATTATTACGGGCACGCCTATAGAGTGTCTGCACACAAGTCCCAGTGGTGACCCAGTTGCCTATAAAATAAGAGGTGCTGTTATTGCATTAAGATCCGAGGATGCTAATAAAATAATAGTAGAACCTTAAAAGATAGGCTTTTTGCTAACGTTTAAAAGTGCGTTGCTTGCTTTTAGGCGTTGGCTAAAAGGAAAAGAGGATATAATGGGATTCACGCCTAACTCTACTCGCCTTA
>JAEXBC010000056.1 GCA_023457875.1 Bacillota bacterium
CGAAAGGAGTAAGACCCCTTAGAGACTATGAGGTAGATAGGCTTAGGCTGTAAGTGTAGCAATACATTCAGGTACTAAGTACTAACGGTTCGAGGGTTTGACCTAGAAAAAGATGGCAAAGCCATCACAAACGGTTGAATAAAACATTGTAGTATTTGTTTTTGAGAGTGTGAGAATAGAGCACCTGAAAAGGTGTTTTTTTGTGCTTAAAAATAGCAAATGATTAGAAGAAAGGCATAGCAGAGAAGCCAAGTCTGGATATGACGCCAGTGACACTTAGTGAAAGTGAACTTCCTCCGTTAGTGGAACCAGTCCTATAGGATAAACGCGCAGGGCATCTAAGCGTGAAGCAGACCATCATCAGAGCGCAGAGAACGTGCTCTGCAAGAGATAAGATTTCCCATCTGAAAGGAGTAAGCTAGCCTGCAAACTATATAGTATAAAAAACGGTAGAAGTCTGAATACTAATAACGTTAGGTGTTTATATTGAAGCTAATTATAAAATATATGAGGCAAGTATTTAACTTGTTTATTGATAGCATACTTATTATAGAATACGATCATTTATTCTGAGGAGCAGTAACATGAGACAAAGAAAAGTTTTTGGAGCAGCATTAATCCTATTTACCATGTTCGTTTTATTTCAAAGCTATAGCTGTAAAGCAATTGGCTCTAATGCGAATGTGAACAATATAGAAAGCCAGCCACAAGCTACAACAAATAATCAAGAGGAAGAAGTGACTCAAGAAGACAAAGAAATTGTTATCGGATTATCACTTCCCTCTACCATTTCAACAAGATGGTTAAAGGAAAAGGAACTCATGGAAGCTTATGCAAAGGAAAAGGGCGTTACCTTAATAAGTAGAGTTGCACAAGAGGATGCTGAGCAACAAGCAGCGCAAGTGGATGAACTTTTAAACGAGAATATAGATATACTGATACTGGCACCTGTTGATGCAGTGGCAGCTGCTAGTAGTGTGGAAAAAGCCCATGCATTAGGGAAAAAAGTGATAGCCTATGATCGTATCATTCTAAATACTGATCTAGATCTATATGTGACCTTTGATAGTATAGAAGTTGGTAAGATTCAAGGCGCATATCTTGCTGAAACGGTACCTGAAGGTAATTATCTTATTTTATCTGGAGACCCTGGTGATTATAATTCCACCTTCCTCAAACAAGGCGCAATGAAATATATTGATCCACTCATTAGTGAAGGCAAAGTAAGTATTGTAACAGAACAAGCTATAAAAAACTGGGATCCTGAGTATGCATACCAGATTGTAAAAAATGTGCTTGAGACCACAGAAAATAACGTAGATGCCATCTTAGCCCCAAATGATAGTACAGCTGCAGGGGTTATACAGGCACTTTCAGAGCAAGGTTTAGCTGGCAAGATACCTGTAACAGGACAAGACGCAGAAATAGCAGCACTCCAACGTATTGTTGAGGGCACACAATCAATGACTGTATTTAAAGATCCAGAGAGGATTAGTCAAGAAGCTATTGACGCAGCGATTGCTTTGGTAGAAGGTAAAAAAGTCGTTACTAATGGTGCAATTAGCAATAAAAAAATGTATGTACCTTCTATCTTATTACCTTCTTATTTAGTAACCAAAGATAATATTGAAGAAGTACTCATTAATCAAGGATATTTTAAAAAGGAAGACATTTATCAATAAAGATATTTATTGATAAAAAGTATCATATTATACAGTTTTAAAAAACACAAGTAAATAATAAGTAATTAATTTTGAAAATAATATTGACAGTAGTATTAGTTTGGTGTAAAATATCTTTTGTTGTCAAGCATGATAACATTTGTTTTTAGCGCTGATGCGTTAGGTTTATGTGAGGCGTACTTAGTTGGAACTAAGTGAAAGCAATCTCTCAAAAGTAGAGTTTAACATAAATGAATGCGGGTGTAGTTCAATGGTAGAACTTCAGCCTTCCAAGCTGACTACGTGGGTTCGATTCCCATCACCCGCTCTATTCAAAAACGATTATGAAGATGAAATGACCTTCAAAGAGTAAGATTTAACAATCTAACTTTTTGAAGGCCTTTTTTTATAGTAAATTACATTTTTAGTTTAGGCTAAATATAAAAAATAAAAAAAGTTATATTAAAATCTAAAAAATTTGATACAATACTCTTATATACAAATAAATGGGTATACGGATGAAGGAGGGAAAAATTATTTTAAGAGTAGAACATATTACCAAAAAGTACGGGAAGATTTTAGCTAATAACGATTTAAGTTTTACTGTTCAAGATGGAGAAATTGCTATTTTATTAGGACCTAATGGGGCAGGAAAGTCTACGGTCATTAAGGCAATTGCAGGACTGCTTAGATTTGAAGGCAAAATTTATATCAATGATGTCCTCAATAAGACCATAGAGGCTAAAAGAAATGTAGGATATATACCAGAAATACCCTGCTTGTATCCGCTACTTACAGTGTGGGAGCATTTGGAGTTTATTGCTCGGGCATACAGCTTAGAGAACTGGGAGGATTATGCCCAGCAGCTTATTACAAGATTTGATATAGCAGATAAAAAGGATAAGTTAAGTACAGAACTATCAAAGGGAATGCAGCAAAAGGTGAGTATCTGTTGCGGGCTTTTGCATAAGCCACAGGTCATCATATTTGATGAGCCAATGGTGGGGCTTGACCCCTATGCCATCAAAGAACTCAAGAAGCTCTTTATTGAGTTAAAGGATGAAGGTGGTAGTATTTTAATTAGTACACATATGTTAGATAGTGTTGAGGACTATTGGGATGTGGCATATATTATGAAGCAAGGAAGCTTTATTAGCAAAAAAGAAAGAAAGGCAATGAAAGAAGGTAACCTAGAGGATCTGTTTTTTGATTTAACCGTTAAGGAGGTTATTGAGTGAGTGCATTTTCTTATCTCTTAAGTAGGCAATTTAAGAATTATTTTTTGGATTTAGTTCGCCATCCAGCTAAGCTAATAGGGACGGTTCTCATTATCCTGCTTATTGGTCTTAGTATGTTTCTCACTTTTATTAAGCCAGTCAATAGTATGTCCACACATCTTAGGTCAATAGATGAGTTCAAGTTAATCTCATGTGGATTTTTTATCACACTTTTTTATGTGTGCGTTTATGATAGCATTGACAGAGGAAATGGTTTTTTTAGGTTGTGGGATATCAATTTATTATTTACAGCACCTATTTCAGAAAAGAAAGTATTACTGTATGGACTCATTAAACAGTTGGGTGCAAGTTTATTTGTAGGTGTTATTCTTTTATTTCAGATACCCGTTTTACATAGAATGTATGGTATAAGTACAGGTCAATGCCTATTTATATTTGTTCAGTATCTCTTATTTTTAGCAGTACTACAAGTGTTTTGTATGCTACTGTATATCTATTCGAATGGAAAAACAAATAGAAAAGCATGGATTAAGCGTCTTTTGGTGATAACTGTGGTTGTAATTGTGGCTATAGTGCTTTTTAAGGTAAAGCAAGGCCATCTTGTAGAGTCATTAAAATATATCAATATAGGATTAACCTTATTTCCCTTTGGTGGTTGGAGCGGGGGAATTGTAAATAGCTTTTTGGCAGGAAGTATGTGGAGCGTAGTGGGATATGTGGCTATATATGCTATTTCATTAGGAATCATGCTGCCTCCTATTATGAAAGGAAGCTTAGAATATTATGAAGATATTATCTCAGCCACAGAGCAGAGAGAAGCTTTTACAAAAAGCTTAAAGACAGGCAAGTTTGTGAGAGATGTAGCTACTTCTCAAAAAACAAGGAAACTCAGGCAAGTAGGATTAAGAAAAGGAAAGGCGGCTTCTACTTTGTTTTACAAACATCTGTTAGAAGGTAGACGAAGCAATAAAATGTTTATCAATACAGGAACAATCTTACAATGTGTTGCTGTAATAGCCATATCCTATTTTCTAAAGAAGTTTGTTCATATGTCATCTAAGATGATGTTTATCACGGTTATTGGATTTATGCTTTATGTACAGCTCCTTCTAACACGTGTAGAAAGATGGTCTATGGAGCTCAATTGTCATTATGTTTATTTGCTTCCTGCAAGTGGGTTCAAAAAATTTATATATTCTGCCTTAGAAGGATGTTTACGCTGCTTGGTGGAAAATATTCTAATCATAGGAGTATTAGGCCTTATTGCAAAGGTGCCAATTCGTTTTGTCATCATGGGAATTCTTCTGAGGGTTTCCTTTGAGGGATTTTTGATTGCCATCAATTTATTATCCCAAAGGCTACTAGGAACGATTGCTAATAAAGGTGTGTTCTTTGTTCTTTACTATTTTATAGCGATTATTATGCAAGTCCCACCTATTTTATTTGGAGGCTATATTAGTATACACGAGAAATTTTTAACTTTAGGGCTAAGCTATTTATTCCAAATTATACTTCTATGTATGATTATATGGAATATCCTCATTACATTTATTATCAGTTTGTTAGCTAATGAGGTATTTAATACTATGGAATTAAATGAATAAAAGGTAACTGTATTTTTGTTAAATGAAAAAAGTACAATGAACGTTTGAGAAATCACCATAACGTATACATTGTACTTTTATTTTTTATAAACACATTTATGGAACTAGTTCCTGATAGTTATTCCAAAATAACAAAGGTGTTATTCAGCAATAAATTCCTCAGTAGGAGCAGTAGCATTTGAAGCAAGCAGATTAACAAAATCACGGCTTACAATTAAATACTTCATTACATCGTCATTAGAATAATTTCCTTTGTCGTCTAAAACATGCTTGGTAAGGGTCAAATAGTTAGCATTTTGATCATGAGATTGATAAATGGTTGCAGATACATAATTTACTTTACCCGTTGTATTTAAACGTGGATATTCTAACAAAGCATTAGGATTTTTTTCGATTGTTGAAACAACATCATTCACGTTAAAGAATTCAAAACGAAATTCTGTAGGATATTTATTTGCCCAAGCGTTTACAGTTTCATCAAATGGGATATCAATTTGTGCATGGAAGGTAAACGCTAAACAACCAAAGAAAAGAAGAATTTCTAAAATCCAAATAATCCAAAGGAAAATGCCAGATACAGTGCTGTTGTCGGAAAGTCCCCAAGTTCCGTATTCATTAATCAAGCAAATGCCACTCCAAAAGCCTGAAGGATTAGTAAGCACATCCAAAGTACCAGTAATAAAAGAATCACCAGGCTCAGAAATAAGTATTTTGTAGACATACATAGCCCATTTGACAACAGTAAAGCCAACATAGCCAATCAAAATGGAGATTACTCCAAAGAGAGGTGAGTGCATTTTTAAGGCTTTAGCTAATTTACCAGCAATAAAACCAATTAGAATACCTGCACCAATTGGAATTAAAACGTTGATGTAAATAAAAGGTATTTTTTCCTCTAGCCATAGGTAAGGCCAACTTATGACACTACCAAGGATGAATGTACAAAGTAAAATAAGAATGAAAGAAATGGGTGAAAAAGTATTTGAAGCCTTATAATATTTTGTTTCCATAAAAACCCCCTAATAAATTTATTTACGAAGTAATGGTAACATAATAATAGGCAAAAATCAAAGCATTTTAAATTCTGACATATTTTTGTATATTTATTAAGATTCAAAAAAGATGTCTATATAGATGTTTTTTGTAAATTAAAAAAGTACAATGAATCAGAGGAGTAGTCACCACAAATGATTCGTTGTACTTTTCTTTATTATAAATGCATTCATAAAATGATTAATAATTATCAATAAATTACTCAATATACGACTCTCTTATAGGAAGATATCTACATATACACCTTTTAGCATTTCGTACTCAGAATGTGTGAGTGACACGGGAAGGGGCATAAGCTGCAATGAAGGATGGGCGATCGCATACAATCGACCACATTCTGTGCAAGCTAAAGAATGTGGAGGTAAGGGTGGATAAATATTATATAAATATCCCATACCAAGTGAAGGACTGGTATAGGAACGACTCGTTGTAATATCTAAGAGGATTTCAGCAATTAGCCTATCAATTTTTTTAGTGTCCCACAAGGAATAAGTTGAAACAGGTATGGAGGTGTTTGTTTTTGGGGCCCTAGAAAAAGTCTCCTCTAATGCCTCAAGGGCAAAAGGAGCAATATTTTCTTTATGAGAAGAAACGACTGACTTGGTATCGGGTTTGGTAGCGAATTCGGTAGGAAGTTCAGTATCAGGCTCGGTAACAAGTTCAGTAGAAAGTTCAGTAGTAAACTCAGTAGTAGGCTCAGCTGTTGACTTCGTAAAAGGCTTTTGAATGCCAGCGGCTTCATAAAATTTATCGTTTATTTCAGCAAGTTCATCAGGTGTTAAAAATATTTTTTTAGATAAAGAGGCCTCAGACAAAACACCTTCAGTATGGGCTAAAATACGATTGCATGTTTCACAAGTTAATAGACCAAGCTGCTTTAACTTCTTTTCGCCAAGAAAGGTTGTAAGTCGCTCTAATTTGTATTCTGATTCTGACATAGTATAAACCTCCTTAGCGAAAATATAGCATATTATATATATCGTACAAATTTTGGATAATTAAAGTAAAAAGTAAATAAAAGACAATAAATAGTGTAGCAATTTATCCTCCCATAATCAATATGCAATAAAAATAACGAAGGCAGTAGGCTGTATGTTTTTCATAAAAATATAGACAAAACCTAAAAAAACCATCTCTGTAGTAGTATGTTGGTTCACATGACTAAAGGGATGGTTTTATGTTTCATTTAATTACTACATCTTATTAGCAAATAATTCTTTTAAGTTTAAGGCGACTGCCTCCAGTGATTTCGCAGAGTCTAATAACTCTTCGCTAGCTGCAAAAGATTGTTCTACTGAAGCAGATGTATATTCTGCATTTGATGAAGTTTCCTTAGCAAGCTCGCTTAAATCGGTAATGAAGTTTTTAATAACTTGGGTATCCTCATTCTGCTTTTCAGAGATTGTACTGATATTTTTAAGGGTTTCAATGGTAGTGCCTAAGCTTTCAATGATTTTATTATAAAAATCCTTGCTTTCAATAATAATTTTTACACCCTCATCAATATTAGTTACCAAATTATCAACCGTGCCTTCATGCTGGAAAATATCTTTTAACTCAGTAGTTATATTTTTAAGAGAATTTTGGCTTTGAGTTGCTAACATTCTAATTCGATCGGCTACTACAGCAAATCCTTTTCCGTACTCACCAGCTCTAGCAGCTTCAATGGAAGCGTTAAGTGCTAATAAGTTGGTTTGATAAGACACATCTTGAATCTCTGACACAATTAAATCGATTTGTTTAGCTTTGGAATCAAGTTTTCGTGCGCTATTAGAAGCTATTTTAGCCTCTTCTTTAATGCTTAGGATTTTTTGAGCTGCTATATCAATAGAAGATTTTCCTTTTGTTGCGGTATCTCTTAGAATTTCTGAATTAGTAATAGTCAGATCACTAATCTCCTTCATTTTTTTCGTATCGTTGCTTAGGTTGTCTAACAATTCTACGCTCTTATCAACATTATGGTAGGTTTTGATAGTTGAATCTAATACAGAAGAAGTGTTTGTTGCAGTGATTTCTGTAGCCTGTTGTAGATTTTGAGAAAGTGAAGTGATATTGCTGCTTGAGTCAATTAAGATATTAGAGGTTGTTTTGATTTCATCAAAAACCTTTTCTAAATAGTGTATGGAGGTCGTAATGTCGAATTCATTTTTACTAGCGATCATAAGCAGGTTTTTTCCAACTATAGCAGCAATAAAGGCAATAATACCTCCAAAACTAGACATTTGTACGCGTGTAATAAAATCTGCCAAATCTAAGTGATAAGCATCTTGAATGAGAAAAAACTGAAGAATAGAGATTGCCATACTAAGCCCTATGCCAAATAGAACGACTTTCTTTTCGATGTAAAAGGAAGAAATGAAGAGTGTAATGACAATGGTAGCCCAAATGTCTATATAGGGAATACATATGCACAAGGTTAAATAGTTAAGACAACCTGCCAATACGACAGCATACTTAAAATACTTTACAAAAAAAGCTTCGTTTTTTTTACCAATTTGGGAAACCGTTATTAGTATAAGAGAACTCATTGAAAAGATCACAAAATTAAGTATTATTTTATCCCATGAACATTTATTCATGATTCCTATAATTTTCATGCCGAGATAAAAAAATGAGCCAAAGAAGCCTCCCACGATGCACCACTTTGAAATAACACGGCTTAAATCAGCCTGTTGTTTTGTTAAATTAGCTTGATAAATTTTTTCTACTGAATCCATAAAAATCCCCCCTGCTCATAAAATGAATTTTCTTCAAGTATTAGTATGACAATGATATATAGTAACTATTAGGTAGAATACACTTAATGGAAGGAAATATATAAAAAGCAACAATACAAGGGTTCAATAATTTGTCAGAAAATTTAATTTAAAAGTGCAAAATATTATTTCTTACATAATTATAGCATAAAATAGTAGATTATAATATACAATTTTTTGATATATTATAAAAAATAGAATAATATAATTAAAATAATATATAAAAATAGCGAAAAAATGTGTAAAATGTATACATTTTTTGATGGTCAATTTTCATCAATTTCACGCTATTTTTTGACTGAAATCATGCTAGAGACTGCTTAATCACCAGGTAAATGAAAGTGCGATGAATATTAGCTAGTTTTTAAAAATAGGAGTTGAAAATTACAAGATATAATAGTAAAATAACTTGTGTACTAATGAGTTGTCGCCAAGCGGTAAGGCACTGGATTCTGATTCCAGCATCCGAAGGTTCGAATCCTTCCAGCTCAGTTAAGCTACTGAGGGGTAGGCTTTTCTGGCTTTTATTAGAAAAGATAAATTTTAGAAAGGTCTTGACCTAGGTCAGAGCTTATATTATACTGAATGAGCGATAAGAGATTATCGTATATGCCCGAGTGGCGGAACTGGCAGACGCACAGGACTTAAAATCCTGCGAGCTAACCCTCGTACCGGTTCGATTCCGGTTTCGGGCATACAATTTAATAAGGAGAGATGGTCGAGTTGGTTTAAGGCACCGGTCTTGAAAACCGGCGAGGGTAACACCTCCCTGGGTTCGAATCCCAGTCTCTCCGTTAGAGATAAAGGGGAAAGGCATTGTAAACATGAGGTTTATAGTGTCTTTTCTTTTTTTGTCATTGTACGAAGAGGTTGGTTTGAAGTTACAAATAGAAAGGAAAAGATGTTAAAAATTCAGATATTAGCGGATACAGATCGTGTAGATCCAATTACGAGGGTATGTACATTAGAAAATAAAGATGAACGTATTGAACAGGCTATTGAAGAGAGTATGGAGGGGGTTAGTTGGTAAAAGGAATAGAAAAGTTTAAGATATTTATTTTTAAACTATAAAATATTGTCTCAATAAAAAAAATAGGTATATAATTAACCTAAAACAAAATATTATGATTAATTATAGGTTAAAGGGAGAGAATCAAATGTATCAATCAGAATTTTGTGAAGTAGAGTATTTAAAAGAAGCAAACAGCGTATTTCTTAAATGGAAGAAATTTTGCATGGGAGAGGATTATAGAAAGCCTGCGCGTTTTGCATTGCAGTCTTTAAGTGAGAATGAAAATTGCAATTTTATTATCGATGCAAGAAGTGGATTTGAGGACGACAAGGAAGATGTTAAGTGGGTTTTTGATGAATTTATTCCTAAGATGTCACAGACAGGATGCAAAAAGGTAGTATTTATCACCAGTTTAGTCAATGACATTGAAGGGGAAATTGATATGTTTACTAAGGCGTTTATGAAATACTTTGAAGTGAAAAATGTGAATTCTTTAGACGAAGCCATTGCTGAAGTAAATCGTATATAGAGAAATAGGGCGTTTAAATATCTTTATATAAAAATAATATTTTGAACACAAAATAAACACATTGGTTAGTTATAGTGATAGTGTAAAACTTCTTATTTAACCCTCAATATTATATAGGAAATCCTCTCTTTGCTCCCCACAGTGAAGAGGGGATTTCTCATTTTTGCCTGTATAAACCTAAATTGTAGGGTACGTGTTACTGATAAAGGGAAAAATACACAATTAAACACAACATATATCGAAAAATATCCAATATTACAACAAATATGATATAATTGCTATAAAAAAATATATTTGAAGGATGAGGAATGGTCAATCATGAAGAATCTTAAAGTAGCTTTATTGCAGCTCATGCCAGAAAAAACGATAGAAGGCAACCTACAAAAAGGCTTAGAATATTGCAGAAAAGCAAAAGATATGGGGGCGGACATTGCATTTTTTCCAGAGATGTGGAGTGTGGGATACAGTATTCCAGTAGATATGAATAAGTTACAAGCAAGCGCTATATCTGTTGATAGTGAATTTGTTCATTCATTTGGGGAGTTAGCAAAGAAGCTCAACCTTGCCATTGGCATAACCTTTCTTGAAAAATACCAGCCCTTACCTAGGAACACCCTCTGCCTATTTGACCGATTTGGCAAGAAGGTACTGACCTATGCAAAGGTGCATACCTGTGATTTTGGTGATGAATGTAGATTAACAGCGGGAGATGATTTTTATGTTGCAGACTTGAATACAGCCCAGGGAAATGTAAAAATTGGTGCAATGATTTGTTATGACAGAGAATTTCCCGAAAGTGCAAGAATTCTTATGCTAAAAGGTAGTGAATTGATTTTAGTATCCAATGCTTGCCCTATGGAAATCAATCGCCTTTCACAGCTAAGAGCAAGAGCCTACGAGAATATGGTGGGGATTGCAACGGTTAATTACCCACAAGGCCAGCCCGACTGTAATGGGCATTCCTCAGCCTTTGACGGTATTGCCTATAGACCGGACCAGTATGGTTCAAGAGACACACTTATTATTGAAGCGGGTGAACGAGAGGGGATTTATATAGCTGATTTTCCTATTGATGAAATAAGAGCGTATAGAAGCCGAGAAGTACATGGTAACGCCTATCGCCATCCTCAAAATTATGGTTTGCTTGTTTCAGA
>JAEXBC010000057.1 GCA_023457875.1 Bacillota bacterium
CCACATAAGAAGGGACCAAAGGGAAAAGCCTCACTTCTTCTTTTTATAACACAAAGTGCACTTCCTACTAATACAGCTAGAAAGCTAGAAATAATTAACATTAAAAACAAACGATCTATTCCTATAAATAGGCCAATGAATGCCATCAGTCTGACATCTCCAAAGCCTAAACCTTCCTTTTTGAGTAACCACATTGAACCATAGAACAGGATAAAAAACAGTCCATAACCTACGATTGCTCCTATTAGTCCATTCCATAAAAAATACAGTTCATTTGTTACATATGCTTGAAGCATTCTTAGTAACACACCAACACCTATCCCAACATAAATAATCTTGGTAGGTAATAGCATATATTTGATATCAAAACAGCTTAATAACACTAAAAGGGTGGTAAACAAACTATACATAACTGTCTCTAGACTATAACCAAAACTTTTATATATTAGCATCATTATCAGACCTAGAAAAATTGGAACGAAAAAACTAGCCCATTCTTTAGGCTGACTAATCTCTTTGTAACTTTTTATGATATGCTTTTCAATATACCCTAAGCAATTAGCTACTATGACGCCTATTAAAAATATGACTAAATACATCATTTTATGAATGCTCCTTTAAAATAAGCAGATATTCCACAGAATATCTGCTTATTTACTTTGCTATAAATGATTAGTTACTTCTAATCCAAACGGATTTATCAGCTGCTTTATTATACAGATTCAAATCATCAGAAGTAACTTTCAAGAATAACATATGACTTGCTGTGTCATAGCTTACAACCGCACCAGATGTTTGAAGAATAATAGAACTAGCTGATAAATATCTATGATCTAAATAGCTCGTAGAAGCTAATTTAGAAATTGTATCAGCAGCTGTACTTCCTGGCCATTCTCCATTGTCTGCATAGTAAATTTCTGCTTGATTTTGCACAGTCTTAACTGTAGACACGTCTGTGGATAGTCTAGATCTCTGTGACATTGTTGCAAATTGTGGAACTAATACTGCTCCTATGATTGCCATAATCGCAATAACAACGATTAATTCAATCAAAGTAAAACCTTTTTCATTGTGTTGAATGTTCATTTTACCCACTCCCTTTAATTATTTATATATGTAAAATCCCTTTAGGGAATTTACTACAATAGATTACTAGCTACCGCAAAATTAGGTAGCATCATTGCTAACATAATGCCGCCAATGACAACAGCCATTACAATAGTTAACAGTGGTTCAATAAGCAAGGTCATATTATCCACTGCAATATCTACTTCTTCTTTAAAGTAACCGCTTATTTTAATCAGCATTTCATCTAATGCACCTGTTTCCTCACCAATATTAATCATACTATACATAATAGGTGGATAGATGACACTGCCACTTAAAGCGTCATATAAGCTTTGGCCTTGTTTGAGCCCATCAATGGCACGATCAAGTTCCTCATCTGCTGTTGCATTGCCTATGACATTTTTAGTGATTTCAATTGCTTGTAACATAGGAATCCCTGATTCAACTAACATTGACATAGTACTTGCAAAAACAGCCGAAATGGACTTTCTATTTAAGTCCCCAAATATAGGTAGCTTTAACGACAACCGATCTAACACCCTCTTACAGGCCGGGATTTTTTTAATATTTAATATAATACCTACTAAAACAGCTACAGCCACTAACATAACTGGCCACATTGCAATACAAAAATCACTGACTGCTATAACAATTTTGGTTGGCAAAGGAACTTCTGTATTGGTCTCTGTTAATAGTCCCATAAAATTAGGTACAACGAAAATCATTAATACAACTACAACTATGACAACAATAACTGCTACTATAGTAGGATACGCTAAGGCCTTTTTAATTTTCTTTGTGACACCAAGTTGATTGTCAAAATGATCTACTGTTTGATTTAATACGCGGTCCAAATTACCTGATGCTTCTCCACATTCAATCATACTTACCAAAAGATCTGGAAATATTTTTTCTTCTCTAATAGCCTCTGATAAAGTCTTTCCTTCTGTAACCTTTGTATGAATGTTTTGTAAGTGTGTCTTTAAAGTCTTGTTGTCACATTGCTGTGCACAAATATTTAATCCCTTACCAATGCTAATACCCGCCTGAATCATAGATGCAAACTGTTTACAAAAGAAGTTAATATCACTTAAAGTAATCTTTTGTTTGAAGGTAATATCAGAGTTTAAGGCGCTTTTCTTACTTATTGTTATAGGCTCTAACCCTCTATTTATTAACAATTGCCTTACTTCTAACTCATTTTCTCCCTGTGATTCGCCTTTTACAGTCTTTCCTGTTTTTTTGCTTTTCGCCTTGTACAAAAATATATCCATTTACACACCTCCTTATCTTCCTATAAGACGTTTAAACTCATCTCGAATTTGAGCATAATGACTAGCCGTCTCTAATGAAATTTTGCCCTCCTTATAATGTTTAACAATAGAAGCATCCATTGTAATCATGCCAGTGAGTGTACCTGTTTGAATTTGAGAATATATCTGATGTGTTTTTTCCTCACGGATTAAATTTGCAATAGCCGCATTACAAATCATAATTTCTAACGCCACACATCTACCCTTGACATCACAGCGTGGAAGTAGTTGCTGTGAGACAACGCCTTTTAAAATATTCGCTAACTGTACACGTATTTGTTGTTGTTGATGAGGAGGAAACACATCGATAATTCTATCAATTGTTTGTGCAGCACCAATAGTATGCAAGGTGCTTAACACTAAATGTCCTGTCTCAGCCGCTGTAATAGCAGTGGATATAGTCTCTTGATCTCGCATTTCTCCTACCAGAATAACATCCGGATCTTCACGAAGTGCTGCCCTTAATGCATTAGCATAGCTATTGGTATCAAAACCAATTTCTCTTTGATTAACCATACTATTTTTATGCCTATGTAAATATTCAATAGGATCCTCTAACGTTAAAATATGTTCTCTTCTTTTTTGATTCATATAATCAATCATCGTAGCTAAAGTAGTGGATTTACCACTACCTGTAGGGCCTGTTACTAAAATGAGCCCGCGTGTATTATCTGATAAGGATTCTAAAATCTTTCTAGGTAGACCAAGTTCTTCCATCTGTGGAATTTCAACACCCACTAAACGTAAAGCCGTTGCCCAACTACCTCTTTGCTTATATACATTTACACGGAAGCGTCCTGTACTCCGAAGCGCATATGAAAAATCAACTTCACCCTTCTCG
>JAEXBC010000058.1 GCA_023457875.1 Bacillota bacterium
GCATATATCAATAGTGAATTAAGTTTAATTGATAGAGATCGAATAATCGAAAGTTGTAAAGCTGGAGAAGTTGATATCTTGTATTTATCACCAGAGTTACTGCTTTCTTATGATGTAACATACTTTATAGGTTCACGAAAATTAAGTTTAGTAGTAGTCGATGAAGCGCATTTAATTACCACTTGGGGTCGAGACTTTAGAGTTGATTATTGGTTTTTAGGAAACCATATAAGGAAAATCAGAGACTATAATAAAATAAGCTTTCCAATGATTGCTGTTACTGCAACTGCCATTTATGGAGGCACTAATGATATGGTTTTCGATAGCATACAGAGTCTGGTGATGAATGATCCTTTCATTTATATAGGACAAGTAAGAAGACATGACATCGAATTTTTGATAAATAATTATGATAGATTTCCTAAAACATATGAGTCAAGTAAAATTAGTCAGACTATCGATTTTATAAAGAAAATAAATTCTATTAGCATTAAGACTTTAGTTTATGCACCATATACAAAGCATATTACATCCATCCTTACTCAGTTGAACTCTGAAAACTTACACATTGCAACAGGATATCATGGGAGACTTGATTCATTAAATAAAGAATTTGCTTATAGGCAGTTTAAAAGTGGTGAAGTAAAAATAATGATATCAACAAAGGCATTTGGAATGGGTGTTGATATTTCAGATATACAATTGGTTTATCACCACGCACCATCCGGCCTTTTACCTGACTATATTCAAGAAATAGGTAGAGTTGCACGAAAGCCCGAATTAAATGGTTATGCCGCATTGAACTACACAACACAGGATCAAAGATATACAAAGGCATTACATGGAATGTCTGCAATTAGGCAATATCAGTTACAGGAGGTCCTTAAAAAACTTTACAAGAGCTATGTAAAGAATGGTAATAATAGAAACCTCCTATTATCAGTTGACGATTTTGGTTACATTTTCCAAACAGCTCAGGATCTTGATCAGAAAGTCCTTACAGCACTAATGATGATAGAAAAAGATTATCTCGCTAAACATCGTTTTAATGTTATCCTGGCCCGACCTAAGAAATTATTTGTAAAAGTATTTGCCAGATTGACTAATAGTGATTTTACAACTTTTTCTATGAACTACCACAACTTATATAGTATTGTTGATGAGCATAATAACGGTTTCAAAGTAATTGAACTCGATCTTGATCAACTCTGGCTGAAAAAGTACAGTGACAAGAGTTTTCCAATAATAAAGAAGGATTTCTTTACTGGCGCACTTTTCAGAAATGATAATATAACTGTTGTACCTCAAATAAAAATATCATTCCAACTTCTATCCAAGTATAATGAGGTATTGAGGACTTTGAACAGTCTTTTTAATACACTTCAGAGTATTTTTTCTAAAATGAAAAAGTTTTTTGATAAGGTTACCTTCCAGAACGAATTGGATAATTATCTTAAGGACAAATCTAAAGCCGAGAGGTTAAGTAAATTTGTACTATCTAGTTATTCAGGGCGTTTAATCGCTCCAGGTGTAATTGAACCTGACTCTTTTTTGCAAGAAAGGAGAACGGTTGATGGTTATGAATATCGAGTTTTTTCGAATCAGTATCTTGCAAATTTTTCTTCATTAATCAGGAAGTTCACCAGTATGTTTGAAAACTCGAGCAGTGCTTTAGCTGAACGCTATGTAACTAATAATGAAACCAATGCGGTAAATTATGTTAGGTTGGGTTATTTTCTTCAAATACTGGATATAGCAAACTTTGAAATCAAAGGCGGTGAGAATCCTATGGTGTATGTGCGTATCAATGATCCTACAAGGATTCAATTTGATTCTATTAATAAAAAGTATAGTAACACCTTGTTAACAAGCACTCTACAAAAACATGATATCAGCAGCCAGATTTTTGATCATTTTTTCCTTAATAATTTTACTAATACTGAAAGATGGGACTATATAGAAGACTTTTTTCTGGGGATGGACGTTGACTCATTAATTCGGAAATATAGTGGTGGTAATACTAACTCACTCGACATTATTGAGGAGCTTAAAAAAAAAAGTTAAAAAAAAACACAGTTAATAGATCGAAGGAATTAAATTCTAACCCTAATATCTTCTTTCCAGTTGCAGGTAAAATCTATTATGATAACGATCTGCTTACGATTAAGGACGAAGATAAACATGTCAGAACAATGCATGTAAGTGATTGGGTAATCAAAGAGCCTGTATTACTACACAAAACAATTAAGAAAAACAAGATAAGGCTGAATTACAAGTTATTTACAGTCCTCTTGTCTAAACTAAGTAACAAATATCCTGATTATTATAAAAGAACGCTTGGATTAAATATGAAGATCAAGTTTAGCGGATATGATCAATTGGTTGAAGCAAGAATTCCATATATTGATCAACCGGTAAAATTTTTTAAATGGTGGTTAAAAAATAAAGATAAGGTCCATTTATCTGAAACAGACATCATTATTCTATTAGACAAAGTAAAAATGTTATCCTAGTGTCAAATTGCAATATAATTGTAGATTCCGGTTCATACTATATTGCAA
>JAEXBC010000059.1 GCA_023457875.1 Bacillota bacterium
GAAAGATGCTTAATTATCGTACACCTGAGGAACTATTTGAGAATGAATTGGATGCTATATATGCTGTATAAATATTGTGGTGAAATAAAAAACACAATTAGTTCAACTTGTTATTGCAATTTAGGATTTTTATTTATCCATAGAAATATAATAGAAATATATTAAACTTTAATTGTATCCATAAGTGATATTGTGTTATAATAAACATAAACAAAGCCCTGTTGCTACCAACAACAAGGCTTCCCTGAATGTTTTGTATTTGGGGCTATGAATAAAAAACTTCTTTAATGATTAGAACGGCTATCTTCTGAGGATAGGCCGTTCTTTTCTTTTGTACTAACTTCAATTTCTATACCTTTCTTCAAACTTGCTTTAAGCTTAAATCTATGTATAAAAATATCTTTCCTTATGCGATAGATAAATAATGCTATCATCAATGCAATCTTTAGTACATCCATCCATACCACCCCCTATCGCCTATGACATCGTATCTTGTCATTCACAGCTCCAGGAGATTAATCCTCCTTACAATGTCATCTGTGCACTCGTACACTAATAATATGCGGGAGTATTAATCAATGTGTTTTGCTATGTATCTTGCTACGCGTAACGTAAATGATGCATATCAGGTCGCATAAAGATGCAAGGACTCTATAGCTTGCTGTTCTAATATGTGTTACACCTACTTGCTTAAAGCAAGTGAGTCCATCCGAGGAATTGATATACCATTCTCTTTTCCTTATTTTTCCTACCCCCATATTTGCATCTTAAGGCAAAAAAATAAAGGATACAGCATAAGCCATAACCTAGTTCCACTTGCATTTTGGTCAAGCTAAAAAAAATAGCTAAAACCTACACTCAATAATACGATAGGTTTTAGCTATTTTCTTTATGACCCATACGGGAATCGAACCCATGATTTCACCGTTAAAACCACTACCTGTCAGCATAAGCATAGCTTTTTATAAAATGCCGTATTTTCAACGTTTAAAGGTACTTTTCAACTTTTAGTTATAGTGCTTTTTATACCGTTTTTTTGAGAGGTTGCAAGTCCGGTTGCAAGTTTTTTTCTATATCTAAGCACTTGAAATAAAAGGTATTTATCAATATTGCACCACCCTCATATATAGCTTTAAAATGCGTTCAGTGAGGTTTTTATCTTTCCATACAGAATTACACCTTAATTCATTAATCACTGTTCTGTGCTTAATCTGTTGATGATAAGGAGCATTTTAAGTCAAAACAACTACTTCTCTCGCTCTCTGTATTTGTTCTTCTGTTCCCTTATCCTTAATTGTTGATACTTTTTCTATAGTGTCGTGGGATACTCCTGCTAGTTTAGCTAGTTCGTCTCGTGTCTTGTTCTTTTCACTTGGTGCAGATTTCTGCACTATGTTCAAATCATTTCTTGTGCCTTGTCTCTCCTTAGCCTTAGCCTGAATTATAGGCTTAAGTCTTAACGCTAGTTCGCTACGTTGGAAAGCTGTAATCTAGTGTTTTGTCATCCTACTTGAACAGCTTCTTAAACAAATCCATTATAGAGAAGGTGGTTTTTCTATAAACCTTATTATAAACTGCCTTCTTCGGGTTCTTAATTATCCCCATCCCCTTTTTACCATAAGTAGGATCTATAGCTTTCTTAATTGCCCTTTTAGCTTTACCTGTAGTACGTGCTTTAAGTGATCTCTTTAAGCTAGGTGTTCTCATTCCAAACTTCACGTGTATTCCTCCCCTTGCAAACCATTTTAATCAGTATATCACTTTATGAGGTACTTAATTATGAAATTTTTCACATAGAGATAAAAATAAGAATCAAGTTCCCCGCCTGGTTCAATCTGAAATGATGCTTTATAAAGGTAGCTATTTTAGGCATTTTTAAAAAATGTAATTTTTTACAGAAATTCAAATAGAAATTGTATACATCTGCGTATAAGTTGGGATAAACTGTGGGATAAATCGTGGGATAAATAGATTTTAGGATTTCGAGTAATATCAATGCTTAGCGCGTGCGGATATAGTGATTTAGCTTCTATCATTACCCCCTGAATTTGCTTTTGAAAAACAGCCTTAAAAATTTCCAATTTTAAAGATAAAAAAATAGAACTGGATCGGCTCCAGCTCTTAAAACGATATTTTTATTAAATAGAAATATACAAAATAACATTGATATTTTAATAGTAACTAGAATAATATTTATAAGGGATTGTTTCAGCCGTTGATAAAAAGAAAATCCCTTACAGTTTGCAGCCTGCAAGAGATTCGCTCTTTAAAGAATCTTATTTATAGTATAAATAATTATGCTATTTCTATAGTAGAAATATATTAAACTTAAAGAACAGAAATAGATGCCGCAGAAAAAAAATTAAAAGCTTTTTTGCGGCATCTTCTTATCACAATATTAATTTCTTATATTAAATCTTTAAAATAGAAAAGAACAACATTCCCAAATTAAATGCATATAAATCTTCACAAAACAGAATATACGAAATAATAAAAACAATTAATAAAAATAATCTCCTAATTAATCTTTTCTGTTTTTTAATTTCTATCACCTCATTAGTGATAGAGATGCCTTTTTGTTTTATTATATAAGAACTTATTCAGAATTACAATATATTAAAAACTTATTCTTTCAATTTAGCATTTTATGTATCAAAAAGATCATGCATTACATGGTCTCAAAACGCCAAACTATTCTTTTAAATGCAATATATCATAAACACCAGTACTCATTTTATCAAGTAAGGCTTAAAATAACCATTCATAAATATAAGCTTTTTAGAAACCCAAGCATAGCCCTAGGTTTTCTTTATAAAATAAAACACCGCACTTTAAATGCTAAATGCGGCGTTAACTCTTTTCAAAAAAACTATCTATCATATTACCGGCATGAGTTCTGCTTTTTCTTCTTCTCGAATGCTAATTACTTCATCCATATCTTCTATTTTGTTTCTATTTTTTTCAGATGTCGTGACTAAATAAATTTTAAAGACTCTAGATACAGCTTCAACCTCACCTATTGATTGTAATTTTTTCTCAATATTTTGTCCCATCTCATAAACTTTCACTATGAATCTTTTCATTATCTAACACCTCCAATAATTTACTTATATTTAATACACCATGCCCCTGTTCATGGGGACAGGCGTTTATAGTCGTTACTCCACTATATAATATATCTTTCAACCTATTTATATCCCTGTTGCAACTATCAAATATGCATGCACAAACTCCCGATATAATAGGTGCTGAAAAAGATGTCCCTGCTCTAAATCTGTTGTCTCGATAGTTATTGTACCCAGCAGCAAGTATATTCGGTTTACCTTGATCTATTCTACCTCTACTGCTAAATCCAGCAATGTTATTATTAACATCTATTGCTCCAACAGTTATAGCATCTTCAGCTCCACCAGGACAATTTATTGTTCCAATAGCTGGACCTGCGTTACCAGCCGATGTCACCACTATTTTTCCTTGCCTTGTTAGCAAATGAACAAATTGACAAATCTCACAAGTTCCATCACATTCTACTGTCCTTCCAATAGATAGTGACATATTAACTATATTTATATTATCATCGAAATATACCTCTTCAAGCGCCTTTATTACATTACCTTCTGCAAGTTGAGGGGTTTCCGTAATCTTAATGTTAGTTATACTAGCCCTTGGAGCACATTTATTAATTGTAGCCGCAACAACTGTCCCATGTCCAAATAAATCTTCCGTATTAACTTTTCCGATATTAAAACAGTCAATTTCTTTTACCACATTATCTACTTCACTCTTTCTCACACCACTGTCTATTACCGCAACATTTATTCCCCATCCAATCATACATCTTGATCTTAAAATATTTTCGTTTACACACGGGATAAAATCAAACGACTGCAATTCGCCAGTAGCTTCTTCTCTAATATTCTTAACAAAATCTGCCTGTTCTAGTTCTTTACTAATGTTTCTTATAATTATTATCGGCAAAACTTTAGAAATAAATACATCTTCATTAGAAATTTTTCTTTCTTCTGATTCAGTTAGCCATCTTTTTAAATTTACTATGTACCCCATATTGTCCCCCAAAAATGAATATTCTAATTTTATATGATTATTTTAACAGCATTGTCAATATACCATATATTGTGAATTTTCTTCACAGATTACAAGATGTTGTACTTATTATTAATAATTTGTTACAAAATTATTATATATTTCAATTATAAACTATATGTCAACCGGTGCTGTCTTTCCTGTCTTTGTTAAACTTTCACTCAATAAAATCTACCTTTCTTATAATAAACAAATTCGCATTTCATAAAAAAGGAAGCTCAATCCTTAATTACCTTAGAACCATTTATCACTTATATCAATTCTCTTGACTGAATGTAGG
>JAEXBC010000060.1 GCA_023457875.1 Bacillota bacterium
TACCAGCACTGAATCATTGGTACTGGTATCACCATCTACAGTGATCATATTGAAGGAAGTATCGATTGCTTTTTTCAAAGCCTTTTGTAGCATTTCCTGTGTAATGCATACATCTGTTGTGATAAAGCCCAGTAAGGTTGCCATATTAGGATGAATCATACCTGAACCTTTTCCCATACCTCCTAAGGTAATGGTGGTGCCATTTATTTCTTCTTGAAGGGCTATTGTCTTCTTAACAAGATCCGTTGTTAAAATCGCTTCTGCTGCAGCTTCTCCGCTTTCGTAAGCCTCACTTACCTTCTTGGCTACTGGTCCAACACCTGCTCTTAGAACCTCCATTGGTAAATCCACACCAATGACCCCAGTAGAACAAACAAGTACTTCTTCCTCTTTAATTTGAAAAACATCTGCTACAAGCTTAGCAGTTTCTTTAGTATTTGCTTCACCCTTTTTGCCAGTAGCTGCATTTGCATTGCCACTATTCACAACGATGGCATGCACCTTGTTTCCTTTTTCTAAAACTGCTTTGTCCCAAAGTACTGGTGCTGCCTTTACAACATTTTGTGTAAATGCCCCTGCATAGGTACAGGCTGTCTCACTATATACAACAGCTAAATCTTTTTTCTTAGCTTTAATACCAATATGTTCTCCTGCTGCTTTAAAACCTTTGGCTGCTGTAATACCACCTTGAATAAGTTTCATCTATATCCCTCCAATTTATAAATAGCTCACGTATATTGTTTCATCATATTAATGATTATACGTATTTCATTTGCATATTTCAAGTATTTTTATAAATAAATTTGCATTTTTATTCATATATTTTTCTCTTATTATTTTTTTACGTTTTATCTCCCTTCTGTTACAAGTTTGTAGCGTATATTAATTATTAAATATTCATAAATTAATAACAATAATATAAATCCATGTCAATAATCTCCGATATATAAGCAGATAGTTCTATCTTACTTCATACGTAGAAACCTTTTTAAGAAAATATAAAAGGAGAAGAAAAATGAAAATTACAGATATGTCATTAATAAATGATTCTGCGTCAGAAACGAAAAAGCTTGGTAAAATGGAACAAGCCATTAAGGATTATAAGGACGAGTATTTAACTGGCCTTACCGATGAAGAGCGAGAAAAGATTAAAGAAGAAATTCAAAAAGCGCTTGAAGAAGCAAAACGTAAATCTGGTAAAGAGGATGCGAGGCTAACCGTGCAGCAACTATCAAATCTTATTACCTCCCTTCTTAAAAAATACGGCTATAAGGGAGATATTGAAGCTTATGCCAAGCAGCTTTTATCCGAGATGACAGGTGAAGAAAACAATTTGACCCAGCAAAATGAATCCACTTTGCCATCAGCTGAAATAGCCTATAGTAAATCTAACCATTCTTGCTTATATCAAAAGGAACTCATCTTAAGTCCACATTTTGAATCGTGATTTTTGACTGTCTTTTTGAAGTGCTACTATTGATGTGTTCTTATGCATCCTTTATAGGTTAAAAAAGGAGATGTCCTATACAAACTTGTGTAGAACATCTCCTTTTAGCTTTTTATTCACTTGAAAGCACAAATAGCGTAATCTGAGGCACATTGCAAAAACGAAAATGTAATTGACTGGTTCCAATTCCTGTATTGACATACAGGAGCATTCTTTTGTTTTCATTAAAAGAATATTTACCAGAAACATATTTGCTGCCATAGGGTGGGGTAAAGGGTGCCCCAATAAAAGGGATGCTCACTTGCCCACCATGACTATGCCCCGACATTTGCAAATCGATAGGATACTTTAAAATCTGATCCGCTATATCAGGCGCATGAGAAATAAATAAGTTAAAATCCTCCTCATGAATGTCTTGCATAGCCGCAGAAATATCCATTTTTCCTAAAAGAATATCATCGCAGCCTATAATATTGATATATTCTCCAGAGGAAAGCTTAAGTTTATGACTTTCATTTTTAAGTAATCTAAACCCAGCTTCCTTCATAATCTTTTGATATTGCTTGGTTCCATTTGCGCCATGGTCATGATTGCCATAGACCGCATATTTTCCAAGAGACGCTTCTATGCGCCCAAGGGCTTTAATGGTCTCTTTGACTTCATTAAACTGTTTATTGTTATCCACTAAATCTCCTGAAAAAATAACCAAATCAGGTTCCAGTTCATTAATCTGTTGAACCACCCTTTGCAAATGGGATATTGTATAGTTCTCCCCTAAGTGTAAATCACTAAATTGAACAATTCTAATGCCTTCTTTTCCCCATTGAAGGTGAGATGTATTAATTTTTTCTTCTTTGACAATAAGTAGCTCTGGCTCTATGTATCTAGCATAAATATACAAACCAATGGCTATAAGTACGAGCGTAAAGAGAACACTCAGTATCGCCTTAAAAAGTTTTCCAATTAACCTAACTATCATTATTTTGCCTCTTCGCTCTCCCTTGATTTTGTTCTTACCCTATTCATTCCTCATTCTACCACTTTTTCCTCCTAGATAAACCAACTTTATTACTTTTTTATCTAGAGTTTACTACTTATTTATCCTTATAGGCTTGCTCATGTAATATAAGCTTCTCTTGAATATGGGTTTTATCTCCCATGTACCCCACTAACTTTCCACTTTTTCCAATGACTCTGTGACAAGGTACAATAATAGGAATAGGATTAGCCCTATTAGCACCTCCAACAGCTCTGACTGCCTTAGGATTACCTATTTGAGCTGCTAAGTCGCTGTAACTGATGGTCTTCCCATAGGGAATCTTTCGCAAATTCTCCCATACTAGCTTTCTAAAGGGTGTTGCCTCATAGGCTAGTGTAAGTTCAAAATGCTTGCGTTGGCCTTTAAAATATTCATCTAGCTGACGCTTTACATTTAGGCATATCTCTTCATCCTGTACTAATTCTGGATGCTGCTTCAAATAGGCATTAAAGTGGTCTTCAAGAAGAAAAATCTCATGAAGACCAAGCTCTGAAACCACCATCCATATATTTCCCAATGATGAAGAAGAATAAATATCAAACCCCTTTTTCACAAAGATACGCCTCCCTTGATTCCTATTTTTATCCAATTGCTACGATTGCGTGCTTACAATACAAGTCCTTTTAATAATCTTCCTCTGCTATCTCTAGCACTTCCTGTATTGCTTTTTTAATGATACTAGAAGTAAACCCTCTTTGAGCTAATAGTGCATAAAGCTTCCCTTTGAGCTGATAAGGATCACTTGTTTTCTTCTTATAATAGTCAAGTTTCTTACTGATGATCTCCTTACAGTTTTCAAGGGCTTCTTCATCACTATAATGCAGCTTTAGAGTTTGATGAATGGTATCCTCCTGTACACCCTTCATTTTTAAGGCACTTGCAATATAACGAGGGCCCTTCTTAGAAAATTTCTTTTTATCCTTTGCAAAGGCTTCTGCGAGTCTTGTATCGTCTAGATAATGATACTGCTTTAGCTTTTCCATAGTAAAGCTAATATCCTCCGTAGCGTACCCTTTTTGCTTAAGTTTATCGATTAAAACCTTTTCAAAGTAGTTTTGCCTACCTAAAAGATACAGTGCATAGTTAAAACATTTATTTTTAGTTTCTTCTTTGATCAGTTCTTCAAGTGCCTCTTCATCTATTTGCATTCCCTTTTTGAGTCCGAGCTTAATTAAGGTATCCTCTGTGACACCACAAAAAAAAGCTTCATCTAAGAAAATATTATATCGCTGATTATTTTGTTGTATGCTAATTTTTGTAATTGTTTTCATGAGCGCAACCTCCCTTATCCATTATAGCATACTCTCTGTTAGTATACCCTATTATGATTCTGTCAAATAAATAACTATAAAGTGAAATGAAAAGCACACTAATACTAAACACAAAATATTGTAATACAATATTTTCATTGAACTTATAATCATTATAGCTTATAATGACCTTACTAAGTTAAACCATTTATGTAGCAAAGGAGCTAATTGGAAATAAGATGAAAATCTCACACACAAATAAATTAAAATTGCACGGCTTTAATAATTTAACAAAGACGCTTAGTTTCAATATGTATGATATTTGTTATACAAAAACAGCTGAGGATCGCAAGGCCTATATTGAGTATATTGATGAGCAATACAGTGCTGACAGGCTTACTCATATTTTGACCACAGTGACTGAAATGATTGGTGCTAATGTCCTTAATATTGCCCAGCAAGATTATGATCCTCAAGGTGCTAGTGTAACCATTCTTATTTCTGAAAATGGTGCAATCCCTGAAATTAAAACTGAAGAAGCAAAATCAGCGTCTCCTGGGCCTATTCCTGAAATCATCCTAGGCCATTTAGATAAAAGCCATATTACTGTGCATACCTATCCAGAGTATCATCCCTATGAAGGTATTAGTACCTTTAGAGCGGATATTGATGTAGCAACCTGTGGTGAGATTTCCCCTCTTAAGGCGCTTAACTATCTCATTCACTGTTTTGACGCTGACGTGATGACACTGGATTATCGTGTACGTGGTTTTGCTAGAGATATTACCGGCAATAAGCTCTTTATAGATCACCCTATTGATTCTATCCAAAACTTTATTCCTGAACATATCCGCATGATGTATAACATGATTGATGTAAACGTTTATCAAGAAAATATCTTTCATACCAAATGCCGTTTAAAGGAATTCGACCTTGATAACTATTTATTTGGCTATACAAGAGAAGACCTTCATAAGGGTGAAGCAAAGATGGTGGCAAAAAAAGTTAAAAAGGAAATGGATGAAATCTTCTACGGTACGGTTGTCCGAGAAGCGATGTTTAATATAGAAGATTAGAAATATACGACGAGGAGGTTAGTATGCTAGATTTGTGGTACAATGAAGACCATCAAGAAGATGTAAAGCTTTCTATTCATGTGACTTCCCATCTTTACTCAGAAAAAAGTCCTTTTCAGCAAATCGACTTTTTTGAAAGTCGAACCTTTGGACGCTTTTTTTCACTGGATGGCTTTATGATGTTAACAGAAAAGGATGAATTTATTTATCACGATATGATTACTCATGTAGCCATGGCAGTCAACCCTGATATAAAACGGGTCCTCATCATTGGTGGGGGAGATGGCGGAACTGCCAGGGAGGTACTGCGCTACAAAGATGTGACCCATGTGGATTTAGTGGAGATAGATGAACGTGTTGTCCGCCTTTGCCAACAATATCTTCCTCAAACCGCAAGCGTTTTTGACACAGATCCTAGACTTAACCTTCATTTTGAAGATGGTGTCAACTTTGTGCATAAAGCCTCTGAAGGAAGCTATGACCTGATTTTAGTCGATTCCACAGATCCTATTGGTCCAGGTGAAGGGCTCTTTACCTATGATTTTTATCGTGACTGCAGCCATGCCTTAACTAGAGAGGGCATCCTTATTAATCAGCACGAAAGCCCCTATTATGAAAGTGATGCCTACGAAATGCTACGTTCCCACAAAAAGCTTAAGGCAATCTTTCCTATTGCCAAGGTTTATCAGTTTCATATGCCCACCTACCCTTCAGGACATTGGCTTTTTGGATTTGCTTCAAAGAAATACCACCCTATCAAAGATCTCAACGCAAAAAGATGGGAGGCATTAAATATTTACACCAAGTATTATAATACAAAGCTCCATGTTGGTGCTTTTATGCTCCCGACTTACGTAAAGGAAGGATTAAAAAATGTTTAACACCTATACAACACAAACCTTTATTGGCTTTGATGCCACCTACCAAGATGCAGACATTGTTTTGTTCGGTGCCCCCTTTGATGGAACCACCAGCTACAGACCTGGGACACGTTTTGCCCCCTCTGTGCTTCGCCCAGATTCTTATGGACTTGAAACCTACTCCCCTTATTTAGATTTGGATTTGGAAGACTTTAGTCTTGCGGATATAGGCGATGTTGATCTGCCCTTTGGTAATACCATAAAAGCTTTAGATAAGATCGAGGAAACAGCTGCTCACATGATTAGTGAAAATAAAAAGCCTTTAATGATAGGCGGCGAACATCTTGTGAGTCTCCCTGTGATTAAGGCACTCGCCAAGAAATACCCCTCTCTTCACATTATTCACTTTGATGCCCATACTGACTTACGTGAGGATTACTTAGGGGAAAAGCTCTCTCATGCCAGCGTGCTAAGACGTGCTTGGGAGCTTGTGGGGGATGGACGTATCTTTCAATTTGGTATTCGTTCTGGACTCAAATCAGAATTTGAATGGGCTAAAGCCCATACCTACTTGCATCCCTTTGATTTGGAAACTTTAGATGATGTCATCAAATCCCTTGAAGGTAAGC
>JAEXBC010000061.1 GCA_023457875.1 Bacillota bacterium
GTGGTAGTGGCTAAAATAAGTAGCTTTTTAGGTAAATCAGTTTGATTTTGGTGATGAACGGTCATAATACCTTTACCTACAGTTGTATCTCTATACAAAATACCACTTGATTTAACTGCCTCAGGAGAGTTACTCATAATAAGGGTTCCAGCAGTATCCTGAACCTCCACACCAGTGGCCGCTTCAAAGGTATTGTAGTCCTTATCAACATAGCCTTCAATTAAGTCGCCTTGACGACCTTGATCAAAGAGATAAAAACCATTTCTCTCAATCTTTTCTGCGCCAACCACCACCTGACAGGCTATTTTATTAGACCAGTTTCCCCATTCATCTTGTAGTTCTAAGCTTATTTCATAGGTTCCAGCTTTTTTGAAATAATTGGGTTTGCTAGAGACAATATTTCCGTTTTCAGTAATATTTCTATAACGCCATCTTTGCCCTTTTATACTTAGCTCATTGGGATTATCATATGTATACTGAAGGAAAAGCTTTTCTCCGATGGCATAATGTGACTTCTCGGAGCTAAAGCTTGTTAGTCTTAGTGGCTTTGCCGCAGTAATGGTTACCCTTTTACCTGACCACTCACTCCAATTTCCCTTTGAGTCACGCACACGCAAAAAAAGTTCATATTGACCTTCTTTTACATCACTAAACAATTTTTTAGCATAACTACTGGTCTTTTTCTTTCCATTTATCACCATCATCCATTCTCTCTTTGTAATCTTAAGGCCACTAGGACTATAGCTAGTCTCCACTACTTCAACCGTTTCATTCACCTGATAGCTTGGCTTAGTAAAAGAAAAAATGGCAATTGGCTTTTCATTCGCTCCATAAACCAGGAGTGGGTATAGGCTGAGGGTTATCAAAACCATCACAATAAGTGTATTTCTTTTCATCTGTCCCTCCGTGGTTTTCTTTTTATTATACAACATAAAGCTGTCGATATTAATACAAATCGACAAAAAACACCATTTTAATGATACCAAAATGAATAATAAATCTTATCTCAACTTAAAAGAGTGCTTCAAAATGGAAATGGTTTCCTATTTTGAAACACTCTTTTGCATCTGCGTATAAAACCATTACCTTTTTGGTGGATAAGCTCCCTCTAAGCTTTCGAAGCTTATACCTCTGGGAAGAATGTTTCGGTGATTATAATATTTCATATAACTAACCTCCTGCATTCATATTGGCTTTACCATCATATTATCTTTCCTTTTTGGTATCTTATACTGGTAACTTTTGTTATACACGCTTTTATTTATTCTACGCCACTTCATCTTACTTGATAGCGCCATTTAGAAATATAGCTGTCTATCATTTTTGGGTATTAATAGACTTGTACACGTAGAGTATCAAATCTGGCTGATAGTCTTCAATATAATCTGTAACGCTTCCTGTATAATACCTCGTATCTAGCATTCTTGTCTCGCTTACCATAGTAGAAAAATAGGCTGTAAAGGGAAGTGCAAAGGAGTCTTTAAAAACAAGCACCTTCATATCCTGTTTCGCCGTCTTATTTTTAATGATGACTTCAGAATAATCTGCTCCAAAATAGGCCGCATAACGATTAGTAAATACGCTCTTATCATTTAATAAGTTCTTCTTAATAATTGCTTTTTCAAAGTCTCCTTCTATTGTTGAAGCATTGCTGCCTTTATTAATGGTCACCTCATAGTTTGTTTCAAAGTTAGGTGTAATTAAGGTGTAATCATCTAATCCGCCGTAGTACCTTCCCACTCTTCTTCCTTGAGATCCCAAGAAATTTTGACGATAAAAGGTGGTTTTGTACTGACTCATATCTGTGTAAAAACCTTCTTGATCCAAGCTGATACCAAAGGTTTCATCCAAGCACTCTACCACTTTGCCTACTGCCCAAAAGGCAGTTTGAGCGCGCCAGTGATGGTCGGTGTTATAAAACAAGGTGCTTTTATCTAGTCCATCCTCCTCCACCTTTTCTCTCAGATCAAGTACGCTAATATTTTGCTCCCTTAAGGCTTCAAGGAATCGATCCGCATTACTGTTGGAGTAATCCACAACAGACTCTGGCATTTTAGTATAGCCTTCAATCACCTTGATAGGTGTTTGGACATATAAAAGTGGAATTCCCTTATCCTTAATACATTCATTAACCTTTGTTACCTCTTGTACATATAAATCCGTATCTAATGCTTGAGCAGCAAACTGGAGCTTCCCATGATTATCTTTAATCACATTGTATTCCCCTGCTGCATCTCTCACAAAGTTCTTGCCTAAGAGACGCTCTGAGAGTCCAAAAAGATTTACAAAGGACTCCTTTTGGTAAATATTTTCATTAATTCCCGCCTCAAAGCCTGATATGGCCCCCAAAATCCAGCCATCGATACTTGGCTGTTGTTCATACCTAGCTGTTGCCCCTTGAAGAGTCTGCTTGGTAATACTTTTTAGATGAGGCACCATAGTAAGTGCTCCTCCTGCTATAAGAGTGACACAAAACAAACAAATCGCCACTCTTTGTAAGGTTAATTTCTTCATTTTGATCCCCCTTAGAAGTTAAAGTAAATAAAAGGATTATAGGTTCCTTTTACTAAATACGCTGTCGATACTAAAAATAGTACCGCTAAAATCACACCTTCAAATAACGCTTTAGCCTTATTTCCCTTTTGCAAATACTTAATAGAAAGCTTTTTGTACCAACCACTAATAGGTAAGCAGGCTAAAATACCAAAGGCTACAATAATAAGATGTTCAGAGATATAAAAGCTTCCCAAAGAACCCACTATCTCGTTTTGCGTTAAGCCAAACATCGCGAAAAGATAATCCTTTGCTGAGCTCATGCTTTCTGCTCTAAATAGCACCCAACTGATTAGTACTAAAAACAGGGTATAAAGATGTCCAAGGAATTTGCTCTTTTCAAGCCATTTATCTAATCCGGTAAATTTCTCAATCACCAAAATGACACCAAAATACAGACCCCATGCCATGAAGGTCCAGTTTGCCCCATGCCAGATACCTGTGAGTGTCCAAACAATCAATAGATTTCTAGCTAATTTGAGTTTGCTAACGCGGCTTCCTCCTAATGGGAAGTACACATAATCCCTAAACCAAGTACTTAGGGAAATATGCCATCTCCTCCAAAAATCTGAAACAGATTTTGCTGTGTAAGGCAAGTTAAAGTTCTCTAGGAAATGAAAACCAAACATTCTCCCTAACCCTATTGCCATATCAGAGTATCCTGAAAAATCAAAGTATATTTGAAGCATATATGTAATAGCTCCCAGCCAAGCAAAGGCAACACTAATATCACCACCTAAGCTGTATGCCTCATCAGCAACAAGGGCAAATTGATTAGCTAAAAGCACTTTTTTACTAAGACCTATAATAAAACGCACAATACCTGATGCAAAATCTGCTTCAGTTTCTTTTCTGCCATGAATTTCTTTTGCAATGGTTTCATATCTCACAATAGGTCCAGCGATAAGTTGCGGGAAGAGTGCTACATAAAGGCCCACGTCCAAGGGGTTTTTTAACACATCTCCATTTTTTCTGTATACGTCGATGACATAGGAGATACTTTGAAAGGTAAAAAAGGAAATACCAATTGGTAAGGCAATTTGTGGCACTGTAAAATTGGTGTGAGCCACTTGGTTAATCGTCTCTACAATAAAGCCTGCATACTTAAAAATCCCTAAAATACCCAGATTAACCACTAACATGGCTATCAATATGAAAGTTGATTTTGCTTTTTGGTTCTGGTAGCGATCAATGAGCCGTCCAAAAACATAGTTCAAGCCTATGCATAAAATCATAATTAAAACAAATTTAGGCTCACCCCAAGCATAAAAGATTAAGCTTGATATGAGTAATACTAGATTTCTAGTGGTTTCTTTTTTGGTTAATCCATAATATAAAATCAGTACAATTGGAAAAAATACAAATAGAAAGGTGGTACTTGAAAATAACATTTACTGCCTCCTTCAACATCCTGTTCATTTTTTTATTTCTTATTTAAGCATATTTTATGGCATAATTTTTAATATGCCTAAATGGATATGACAATTTCCATAATTAATTGCGTTAAAAATCGTTAATTACTCTATAGGATTAAAGCAAATAACTATGGTACAATATATAAGTAAGTTAATTAGACATTTATTTTTAACAAATAGAATCACTCTCTCCCCGAGGACTAATAGCTATAGGCATTAGTCCTTTTACATTCTATCAAACTTAGTGCTGTATTTCTATATTTTTATCGTTTCCAACCATACTTCTCTATCATAACGGTTTTATAGTGCCTCGTCCATATTTAATCTCAAAAATAACCCCTTTCATTAGACTGACTTTGTCTAACAAAAAGGGTTACTTTAATGTTGTTACCAAAATTTGTTATTTTACTTATTGTTGTTTGATTTAACGCTATTTAACTTGATTTTTATTTTGCTTGTAATTTTCTAGATATTGATTGAGTTTTTTGTTGGTGAGCTTATCCCTTTGATAATCCATCACCCAAACAAAAACATAAACCAGCGTCACAATAACTACCATGATTAAAATTTGGGACAAACGGTGAGCATCTATCCATTTAAAACCAATTGCTGCCCCCAACAACACACCTACTATGCCTATATAATGCAAAATGCTTCTTTTGATGAATTGCCTTCTATTGTATTCTTTGGGTGAATAAAAAATAAAATTTAAGGCAGCTGAAAACAAGGAGGTGACAATGAGTTGCCATAACAAGTTGCCCTCTACCTTCACCTCGGAAAACATACTCACAAAAAGGGCTGATCCCATCAGACTGCCTGTAGCAATAATAAAAAATTGATTCACGGTATCCTTTAGAAAATCCTTCATCTTTTCCCCCTATAACCCAAGCTTATTTTTTAATTCTGGTACAAACTGCCTTGAGATAATAACTTTTTCTCCATTATCTAATAGTGCCTCAAAACGTCCACTAAACGCTGGATTTAAGTATTTTATCTTAGTAAGATTAAGTATGACTGACTTTGAAGCCCTAAAATAATCCGTATGCTCATAAAGCTTTTCAATTTCATAAAGCTTTAATTTAGACTCAAACACCTGATTCTTGCAATAAATAAAAATACGGTTATCTACTGCTTCAAAATAATAAACCTCACTTGGAGTAACCATATGCATCTTTCCCTTATCAAAACCAACCAGCTTACTTTGTTGCATTTTAATGCCATAAATCATCTGAAGTAGTGCATCATCCAGTTCATGGCACCTGACAATAATCGCCTCTTCTTCGCCCTCTTTGATATCTTCAATAATGATTTTCATAGGCCCCCCTATACTACCTGTCCGCAATTTTCTTCCTTCTTGTAACGATTCCTGATAATATAGTAAATATTATAGCACTTATCATCAAAATAAGTAAACAAAGACTAAGAGAAATGGTATGATCATCCCATACAATGCTACTGCCCATGAATTCCTTATAATGGCTTATTGCCTTAGAAGGAGCGCTGGCAAATACCTTATCAATAGCTGGCTGTGTATAGATTTCCCTCATACCAGCTGTTCCATATAATACAGGAAAACACTTGAGCACCCTTTGTACCGTTTCTGGCAATGAACCAAGTGGTAAATAAATCCCTGCTACAAACCCTATGAGGGTACCAATGGTGGTGGTTATTGCTGAATAGCTATTTGAAGAGCCAATGAAGGAGGCAAGGAAAAATAGGGTGGCTACAATAGAAATCACATTCACCACTGTAAAGCCAATAATTTTGAGCACCGCCACTAAGCCAAGTAACTCTCCTCCACTTAATAGAATATATAGCTGAGATAATCCTAAGGTAATCAGTCCAAAAGCAAAGGACATGATAGAGGCAGCAATGATATAGCCAAAAACCAATAAATTCGAAGATACAGGTGCCACTAAAAAGGATTGTAATTTATGTTCTTCTTGGTCTTGAATCATTATACTTAACATATTGAGTGCTACCATCACAATGTTAACTACCATAATACCAGCCATAAGCCAACTATTGGTTAAAAATAACGCATCACTTCTATCTATGGTAATAAAGTCCCCTAGATATTCAATATTAATTTCTCCTATATAGAAACAGATTAGCTTATTTCAACCAATAATCTCCTAATGAGATATACTTCGGATTTTGATAATCTTAATGTATATTCTTAACTTCAGGGGGACTCACACAATGACTACACACTTATCAGA
>JAEXBC010000062.1 GCA_023457875.1 Bacillota bacterium
TCGTACAATTAATGCCTTGGTTCAACAACTCTTCTTGGTTATAAATGCGGGCATCGCACACCACTGTTAAATTTTCATTCTGATAAATACCCGCTTTAGGATTTCTAGATGTATTCCAGCAATAACCGATTCCATAAGTATTACCCATCACTTTTTTTTCAGCAAAGCCATCCCATTTTACTGCATTACTAAGTGTATATAGATCTTTCTCTTTAACAGGTGTTTTATCAAAATTGACTATTCCAAAAATAAATCCCATGTGTAAACGTGTTTATAATTGATATATTTCTTTGTATGAGTTATCCCCATTGGGAGTCATATAAAAGTCACCAACGGTTAACCAAGCATGGGCTTCCATTTCGTGAGCACTGGCATAACGAACACCTAAATGGAGTGTGGAACTAATACCTCTCTTTTCAAGCATTCTTCGGGCAGCTAGCGAACATACCAAGCATTTATTATCCCAAAAAGCCAATTTATTTCCTCTACGAATAGCAACTTTAACGGTTTTCAGAAGTTCTAGATTGTCCCTCATTTCAGTATTCTGCACTTGTAACTTTTTTATGCAGGAACGAAATGATGCAAAGTAAAGATATGCCTCAAAATACAGAAGGAAATATACGGCCTCCAGTAGAAACATCTTCTCTTTAAAACTGATTTGAGCAAATTTATAAAGATACCTCACTTTTTTTCGATTACTCCGCATTGAGTGGCCTTATCCATAAAGGCTTTTACCTCTTTTATACACACATCACTACTCACATTGTATTCAGCCAATAAAACATCCGTTATTTCCTGAAAAGAATGAGGGACAACCAATAACTCCCATATTCTTTTACCAATTGGATTTAAACCGAAATATTTACCTTTTTCAAGATGCATCATAACCTGATGATTATCTAATTCACCATCAATGATATTTTGATTTCTATAATATTTCTCCATACAATATTTCTCTATAAAGTTAATTTTCCATTTGTATCAATGTATCCCAATTCAAGCATAGCCTCAAAGTTAGCGTTAATGATACTTTGTATCTGCTCTTCAGAAAGGTAGTTTTCATAATTACCTATGGTGCCTTTCCAAAAAAAACTCTCACATTTTTGTATCTTTTCTTTAAATCCGCCTTCTTTCTCCATTTGCTGCAGCAACTTAAAATCACTATTGACAATAGCACGATACAATCTTTCTTCATTGTATTCCAAGCCCAGAAAACAAATAATTCTTCCAAATGCTTCCATGGGGGTTCGCTTCATATCTTCATACCGAACAACGCAAACGGGAATTTGTTGTTGTTTACTCCAGCTGAAATAATGCTCTTGCCATGATAATAAGATCTGTCTTAATTGCCCACATTTCTGTCCTGCTAAAGATGCCTCTTTATTCAGAATGAGATTAACTGTTTTTGCAACGTTTGAAGCAGAGTAATTTGCGTATGACACGCATACATCTAAAGGATTCCGCACAAAGTAAACGGCTGCCCGACTCACTTCCGCTGGAAAAAGAGGTATATCCTTTTCATTACGGATATACGCATCATGCACTTTCTTATATTGTATACCACGTGGATTTTCGTCCGACAAAACACGGTATAATTCAGGGCGATATAAATCGACTTCATCCGGAGTCAGTTCAAAAGGATTTAAACCTATTTGCTCTTCAAAGTCAACCGCGCTACTAGCTATTGAAGCGTCAGTAATATCAGAGAAAAGTAACGATGATTCTACATTTGCCAGATAATTTGCCAGAAACATGCGAAACCATGTATTTCCGGATTTAGGGTAAGAAGCTAGCCATACAATATTTTTCATAACAAAACCTGTTCGCGAATATACCTCATCGTTTCAAGGGCATTGCTGTTTTGAGGCCGGAAAACAACCACAACATCTAATAAATTTGCTGCAGTAAGTAACTGTCCAAAATACTTTTTCTCCGTTTGTGGCATTCCTTTTAAATAGATTTTTCGATAAATATTTCGTCGTAAACAATTAAACCGTTCAATTCCTTGGGGACGTCTTATTTCGAAGTGACTCTGATTGTGTGTACGTAGCACAATAAATGTGTGTAGAAGCGGCTGTTTTTCTTCTTGTCGGGCAAATCCGGAAACATAATATTTGTTCAAGGAGGGTCTGATTGTCTTTAAATCTGTTTTATCAAGCTGAAGTAGGCTTATAGCATCATCCCACAGTTTTAATTTGGTACTAAGTGGCACCATCATGATATGCTCCTTATTAAAACAAATAGGAGTGATATCATCGTTGACCAATCGGCTTCCATCTTGACAAAATGCCGCTACTACAGAAGACTTACCGACGCCTGAATTTCCGCAAATTAGCACCCCTCGATCCTTAAAAATAAAAGAACTACCATGAAACGGCATTATTCCTCTTTGATGCAAAACGGCTCCTAAAACAGAGCCGTTTAAAAATAATTGAATGGAATCATTATCCGAATTAGTGTGAGCATTTATAAAAACATCCGCCCCTTTATAAATTTTAAATACAGCTACATCATCAATGTATAACAACAATTCTTCTTCATTAGCAAACAAAAATCTTCTGCTAAAAAGGGAATTAGTAATGCTAAGCTTTTCTTCTACTCTATGAATCGTGACTGTTTCAAATGGGAATTCCATATGTATTAAACTATTTCATCAACATATATAAATTAATTAACTCGGACCAAAAGTGGGTGAATATTCAGGATGCCCCTCCGTATCAGCTCGAACACCTTTCCCAGTCTTCTCCACATCCAAATCAATAATCTCAGGTGTAATCCACTCTTTTTTTTCTTCTAATTTGCCTTCCATAGCTTTATTTGTTTTTAAAGTTATAAATCGCAGTAAAAGTATAAATTATATTTAGAAAAACAAGGTTTATCCTGCTAAAAAAAGTGGTTATTATACATAAAAAACTACATAAACGACAAATGAGACTCAAAAACATCACCCGAAGCAAAGCCTAATTCTTTTAACTGATATGCAGACCAATATGAATCCATGTAAAAAAGCATACTTACGTCTAAGACTTTTTTGTCAACAGAGGTTATTTTTAGCCTATCATCTGTGAGAATAATTGTGCCGGTCTGTTCATCTCCGCTTCCTATAACTCTGGCATTCATCAATTTGATTTCCTGTTTCTTCCAAAAAGTAATGGCTCCTTTATTCCACGGATTGCAGGCTTTTATCAAATGACAAATTTCACTTGCTGTCATCTGATCCCAATCTATTGATACATCTGCCAAAGTTGGACGTTTTTGATAAGCTGAGATTTGTCCCTCTCTTTTTATCTCAACCAAAGGAATGTTATTAAAAAGACATTGAAGAATAAAGAATGCACCCTCAACACATAGTTGACTAAAAATGTATGAAACGAACTTAAAGTTATAATGTGGAAGATTGGGTATCTCTTTCATCCAATAGATAGCACCGCTATCAAATTTATCATTCAGTTGATGTATACATA
>JAEXBC010000063.1 GCA_023457875.1 Bacillota bacterium
TGGTGAGCGATGCGGTAAGAAGCTACATATTAGATATTGCACAGAAAATACGGGAGCATGAATTGGTCGAAGTTGGCGTTAGCCCGAGAGGAACCATTGCCTTACTAAAAGCAACGAAAGGAGCGGCATTAATGAGTGGACGTGATTACGCAATTCCTGATGATGTAAAGGGTGTTGCACTTGCTGTTTTAGGACATCGCATCAAGCTAAAGTCCGAGGCACAGTGGCAAAATGCTAATCCATCGGACGTGCTCATTAGTATTCTTGAGCAGGTGGCGCCGCCAGTGTTTAAAGCATGAGGGGGTTTCATTTTCTAAAAAAGCTAAATACCAATATTCCCTATTTGACCATGTTGCTAGCTTTAGCCGTTTTTGCTTATAATTTTCCTGGTAGGTTAAGTATTGATTTGTTTTTGATATTATTTATAACGGCAATTGTAAATTTAGTGCACTTTGTTTTTTCGCTTTATCAGCTTGAAATAGATCAAGAGGATATAATAGAAGGTGTTGAGAAAAGTGAAGTAGCGAAGGTAAAGCTCACCTTAAGAAATAAAAGTATTTTTCCTGTTGCGTATGTGTACATAAAGCCATATGATGGCTTTCGATTAAGGTTAAGAACGAGTGAACAGGTATGTGTATTTCTAGGTTCAAAAGAAGAGATAAAGCTTATCCTTGAATATGAGCCTAAGTTATGTGGTAAGCAAGAAGTTGGGGCAGAAATGATTTATTTGGTAGATTACTTGTCTTTTTTTAGGAAGAAACTAAAGATGAAGTATGACAGCCAGATGAAGGTGCTTCCCGATATTAAGCCCTTGAATGAGTATGCAGAACTTTCTTCAGCCCTTGAAAATGCATCAGATAGACAAGATGTATTAACTCACCATGAAGCCACCCATATACTCGGAGAAATAAGCTATGAACTTGAACCTTATATACAGGGGGATTCACTAAGGTTATTACACTGGAAGATTGCGGCACAAAAGGGACTTTATATGGTTCGTAAAAGAGAAGAAGGATACACTTCTAGTGTAGAAATGGTGCTTATCCTAAATCCTTTATATAGGGACCAAGGCAATATAGAAGAGGCGTATATTTTACAAGATCAGACCTTAAAGACCTATTTGTCTTTGGCATATGAGTTTGTAAACAATCAGCAACAAGTAACGCTCATGTATTTTATGGAAAACACATGGAAGAAATATACCCTTAAAAGTAAATATGAATTTAAATTTATCAGAGAACAATTAGCTAGTTATGAAGGCATTGGCGTCGTGGACAAGGAGGATTATTCTCGAATATTACCAGTGCTTTTAGAGACAACTCAGAAGGCAGAACTTAAGTGTTTTATTTTAGGAGATTGGGATGAAGTGCTTAAAAACAGCATCTGGCAATATGAAGGTAAAGGAGGCACCTATGAGAAAAAGCGATGAACATACGTTAAGAAAAAGAATAGGTGTACTAAGTTGCTTTATGGTACTGGGGCTCTTAATCAGCTTGGGTTTCAAGTGGCATATGGCGATAACTATTTTTGCTATAGAAGTTCCTTTGCTTATTTGGCTATGTGAAAAACTATTTGCCCAGTATGATAAGGATAAAGGACAGACTGGACGTATTTTTCTTTTTTTTCAAATGGTGTGTTTGCTGTTAGTAACCCTTATTCTTTTTTTTATTACTGTTGCTGATTACGAGTACAAGGTATCTTATGGGCATTGGCTAAGTCATATTGATCAGGAGGAGACTTTTATCCCTTTATATGAACTGGCAACCCATCTGGTTGTTTATTATATAGGTATTGTGGCAATAGGTTATGGCAACCTTGTTTTTCGTATGGTAGCAGCTAAGATAGAAAAGTGGTTCCCACCTTATTTTGGATTAATTATTGCAGTATGTTTCATGATTTTTACCAGGGGAGGCTTTAATCAACTGACTAAGCTTGTGAGTCTCTTGGTTGGTATGGTTTTACTTATTTTCACCTTGTTGGCAAAAAGAGCAAGTGATAAGAAGAATAAAGTAACCTATGTGATGCATAGCAAACATTATTTTGTAAGCTTTTTTTTAATCAGTATGCTAATACTCTCTATAGGCACAGCTATGCCTATGTTGCAAGAACTGCCAGGGACAAGGTGGATAAAAAACATTAGAACCAATTGGGGACAAAGTAAAAGTTTGTCCACCGAGATACCCTTCTCTTCAGAATTGAAACAGGATATCAGCTTATCTGATGCGGTTTTGTTTGAAATTGAAGCCAGTGAGACGCTTTATTTGAGGGATATGGCCTATAATGATTATGAGGATAGTATCTGGCGTATTGAGGATAAAGGCTCATATAGAGAGTATATAAACTTTGAACCCATTTATTTGCAAGCTGAATATGAACAGACCAAGAGCTTAATCAATGAAATGATGTGGATGAGAAGTGAAAGGCCAGAGCTTTTTTGGAAGTATAAGGACCTTATCAGTTATGAAAACACCATCAATATGAAAAAGCAGCTGAAGGTGAATCAAAATCCAATTAATAAGATTAATTATTTTACGATAAACGGTTTTAGGAGTATAGAGGATGAAGAGGTAAAAGAATTTTATTACTATGGAAGCCTAGATAATCTGTTTTTTCACAGTAAACAGTTGGTGGAGCCTACAGAGTACACCCTTACTTATTTGAATCGTGTGCCTAAGCCGGGAAGTAGGGAATATGTTTTTCTAAAGAATTTGTCTCATGATGAATTTTTACAGCTATATGCCCAGTTACAGGAATATAGAAAAAAGGGATATTATAATAAAACCCTCATTCCTCGTATCTTGCAAACCTATACACCACTGGTTCAATATAATAAAGCAAAAAAGGATTATCTTCAAATGCCTTCATACCTCAAGGAGGATATCACAAAACTTACAAAGAAGGTAGTAGGGTCGACGCATTCAGATTGGGATCAAGCTGATCAAATATGTGGATATCTCAGGACTCAGTATATCTACAATCAGCAGAAAAGACCTATTGAGGAAGAGGATAGTGTATATCATTTTCTATTTAAACAGAAGCAAGGTATATGCCAAGACTTTGCTAGTAGCATGGTGCTCATGTGTAGGAGTATAGACCTTCCAGCTAGGTACGTAACGGGCTATCTTGTTTCGGAGAAAAAACCAAATGCTAAAGATACTTATATTGTAAGAGAAAAGAATGCTCATGCCTTTGTGGAGGTTTATTTAGCGGGTTATGGTTGGATGCAATTTGATCCTACGCCAAGTAGTGCGCAAATAGGAAATAAGATAGAAGCAGCCATTGATGCACAAGCAGATGATGTGCAGCTAGTGATAATTGTAATCCTCCTATTAGTGGCATTTTCTGTTGTGAAAAGAGGTAGTAGCTTGCTTTGGGATTTGTACTGGCATATAGGCATCTATGTAAGAAAGGATGAAAAGGTCATTGAAAGCATCATGAGACAAAGTCTCTATGTACTCGCTCAGCAGGGTTATCCCAAGGCAGAGCATGAGACTATTTTCGAATATGCAAGTAGGATGAAAACTCTGGGTAAGCAAATTAATGAAATGGTACATATTTTTCAAAGATACACCTTTGGAGGCATTCCTCCCACAAAAGAGGAATTAAAAAAAGTGATTAAAGACTATCATCGGCTGAAGAAAGGCAATAAGACTTAAGCGATACATTAAAATAGTGTTGCTTTATTATTAGGATTCTGATAATATTAGAAAAAAAGGGGAGCTTGTGTAGCAGGCTGAGAGGAAACAATAGTTTCGACCCATAACCTGATTCAGTTAATACTGACGTAGGGAAATATTGGTTTATACAAGTATGTATGTAGTAACAATGTATAAATGGGATATGGCTCTTACGCCGTATCCCTTTTTTAATGCACATAAATAAAGGAGACTGCTATGAACTATAAAACACAGATGGAAGCTGCTAAGAAGGGTATTATTACAAAAGAAATGGAAGTTGTTGCAAAGAAAGAGCACATAGAAGTAGAGCGGTTAAGAGAATTAATTGCCTGTGGACAGGTGGTCATTCCATGTAATATCAATCATGAAAGTATTTCTCCAGAGGGGATTGGAACATCTTTAAGGACTAAGGTCAATGTCAATCTTGGGATTTCAGGAGATTGCAAGGATTATAATATGGAATTTAATAAGGTACATATGGCAATTAAATTTGGTGTAGAAGCCATCATGGATTTAAGTAATTATGGTAAGACAAATACCTTTAGGAGGCAGCTGATAGAAATATCACCAGCCATGATTGGTACAGTACCTATGTATGATGCGATTGGCTATTTGGAAAAGGATCTACTTGAAATTACAGCAAAGGATTTTTTGAAGGTGGTAGAAGCTCACGCCAAAGAAGGCGTTGATTTTATGACGATTCATGCAGGGCTTAATAAACGTGCAGTGGAAGCTTTAAAAAGAGACAAAAGAAAGCTGAATATTGTCTCTAGAGGAGGCTCCTTGCTCTTTGCTTGGATGGAGATGACAGGAAACGAAAATCCTTTTTATGAATACTATGACGAGGTCTTAGAAATTCTGAGGCAGTACGATGTGACCATTAGTTTAGGGGATGCCCTTCGTCCAGGGTGCTTGGCGGATAGTACGGACGCAGGGCAAATCAGTGAACTCATTGAGCTTGGGGCACTTACTAAGCGTGCATGGAAGCGTGATGTGCAGGTGATGATAGAGGGTCCAGGTCATATGGCAATGGATGAGATTGCAGCTAATATGAAAGTGCAGAAACGCATTTGCCACAATGCACCCTTTTATGTACTAGGACCACTTGTCACAGATATCTTCCCAGGCTATGACCATATTACTTCAGCTATTGGAGGGGCTATTGCAGCTGCCAGCGGAGCGGATTTCTTGTGCTATGTGACACCAGCCGAGCATTTGCGTCTTCCTGATCTTAATGATGTTAAGGAGGGAATTATGGCAAGTAAAATTGCAGCTCATGCAGCGGACATTGCCAAAGGTATTCCTCACGCAAGAGATTTGGATAATCAAATGGCCAAGGCAAGGCATGATCTTGACTGGGATAAAATGTTCCAGCTTGCGGTGGATGGTGAAAAGGCAAGAGCCTACTTTGAAAGTGTCCCACCAGCGGAAAAACATAGCTGTTCCATGTGTGGAAAGATGTGTGCAGTAAGGACGACCAATATGATTTTAGATGGTAAAAAAGTTGAATTTTGTTCTGAAAAATAGGAGAACCCTTTTCTTGGTATTCAAGAATAAAAATGAGAAATGAGAGGAAAGAAAATGGAAACAAATCGTTCGGTTTTAAAGATGGTCATGTTGGCTATATTGGTGGCAGTTGGGGTAGTGATTTCGCCCTTTTTACGAGTAGAAGGTATGTGCCCTATGGCGCATTTTATTAATGTGGTATGCGCTGTGCTTCTTGGACCAATATATGCCTTTATATGCGCTTTACTTATTGGTATTATTAGAATGCTCTTTATGGGCATTCCACCCTTAGCCTTAACGGGAGCTGTTTTTGGAGCCTTATTATCAGGAATTTTTTACAGTGTCACTAAGGGGAAAATTTTAGGAGCAGTTGTGGGAGAGGTTATTGGAACAGGTATTATCGGTGCTATCCTCTCTTACCCAGTTATGACTTTCATTTGGGGAAGGAATGGCCTTACATGGTTTTTCTATGTACCCTCCTTTATTGGTGGTACCCTTATAGGCGGAACATGTGCTTTCTGTTTTTTAATGGCACTTAAGAAGACTGGTTATCTTGTAAAATATCAAAGGGAGTTAGGGGCAAAAGTTTATGACACATCAAAAGTCCATACTGAAAAAGCTGTTAGCTATCAGAGAGAAAGTTAGCGAGGAAAAGCCTCTTATTCACTGCATCACCAATAGTATTTCCATTAATGATTGTGCCAATGTAGTATTAGGCGTTGGTGCTAAACCTATTATGGCAGAGCATCCCTTAGAGGTAGCTGAAATTACAGCTCTATCCGGGGCACTTGCCCTTAACCTTGGGAATATTACAGATAGTCGTATGGAAGCGATGAAGCTTTCTGGTAAAGTGGCCAGGCAAAAGCATATTCCAGTCGTTTTAGACCTTGTAGGAGTAGGGTGCAGTACTTTAAGAAGAAATTATGCCAAGGCTTTTATTGCACAAACGCCCCCTTCCGTGCTAAAAGGAAATATGTCTGAGCTTAAGGCACTTGGAGAGGAAAAAAGCCATGCAAGTGGCGTAGATGTTGGCGATGTGGACTTAGTTACCGCGTCTAATTTACAAGATAGTTTGAACCTTTTAAAGAGACTTTCTGTCAACACGAATGCAGTAGTGGTGGCTACTGGTGTAATGGATCTAATCGTTTGCCGGCAGAAGGCTTATGTGATAAAAAATGGATGCCAGATGCTCTCTGGGCTCACTGGTACAGGTTGCATGATCAATGTGATGATAGCTACTTTTATTTCGACAGGAGAAATTCTGGAGGGTAGTTTGCTTGCTGTAGCCCTTATGGGTATTTGCGGAGAGCTTTCAAAGCAGGCAAAAGGAAATGGCACCTTTAAAACCTTACTTTTAGATAACATATATAGTTTAACAAATGAAGACTTCATAGAGAAAATCAATCTAGAATGTTATGAAATATGAAGAGTAAAGAAGCCAAACAAATAGAAAATAGACAAATTATGAAAGAGGAAACTTCATGGAACTTGATTTAACCCTTTATCTTGTCACGGATAGTACCAACCTTCAAGAAAGTATCTTTCTTAATAAAATAGAAAAGGCATGTAAAGGTGGCGTGACCATCGTACAGCTCAGAGAAAAAGAAAAATCGGGGAAAGACTATTTTAATCTTGCCCTTAAGGTAAAGGCTATTACTGATGTCTACCGCATTCCCCTTATCATTGATGACCGAGTGGATATAGCCATGGCAGTAGATGCAGCAGGGGTACATCTAGGTGCAAGTGATTTGCCAATTGATGTGGCTAGAAAGCTAATGGGAAAAGAAAAAATTATTGGCGCTACTGCAAAAACTGTTTCACAAGCTCAAAAGGCGGTCAAAGAAGGAGCAGACTATCTAGGGGTAGGGGCTATTTATCCGACGACGACCAAGGTAGCTACTGTGATCACAGAGGTTTCTACGTTAAATGAAATAGCCAAGGCTGTAAGCTGTCCTGTTATAGCAATAGGTGGATTAAATGAAACAAACTGTGAGATTTTAAAAGACAGTCCTATAGCAGGTATTGCAGTAGTTTCTGCAATTATGAAAGAAGACAATCCTCAAGGGGCTGCTAGAGGGTTAAAGGAGAAAATGCTGGGGTATATTTATCCGTTTAGATAAGAAATCATTGGGTACGTACAAGCTTTTTTGAAAAAGAGTGATAGAGCCAACTCGTAATGAATACATTAGATTAAGCAAGTTATTTCTACTGTTATGAGGAGGTTAGGATGAATAGAAAAGAAGCATTTAGAAGATGGTTACAAAATGAAAAGGTTAAAAAGACAGGTAAGGCTATTCCTGAGAGAATCATTGAAAGCTATATCAAAGAAATTAGTTATCTATCTGATACGATGTATGAAAATGGCGTGATTAATAAGAGACTATATAGTATGGCAACGACAAAAGAGGTCGACGAGGCTGTTGCAGCTATAAAAAGACATCATGAATATATTAATATGAATCAAGCGTCTGATAACCGCTTACATAAGGCACTTGAGCAGTACTTAACTTTTAGTGCAAGATAAAATAGTGATTAAACAAAAACAGACCCCCATTGTTAGATTTTGGATCTACTTTTGGGGGTTAGCTTCACTTAAGAGATGACTTTAGATTATTGAATCTTAATCGTGACCTCTGTACTATTTAATTGAAGACGGATGCGATATAGGTCATGAGCCCAGCATTGTTTGAGGAGAGTATCTGTGATGGGGAGAACTTCAATCTCAATATGAGAAACATCTCCTTCAAAAGTGAGTGTACCTAATGTACCAATTTCAATGACCTGATCTTTTACAATAGGAAGTTCATAGGTGATAAAGTTAAGCAGGATATCTGCTTTTTCATCGGGAAATTCAAACCGGTCATTAATGAGGACTTGCTTTTCTTTTTGCAAGGTGATTCTTCTTTTATAGCTAGAAACTCGGCCATGTTCTGGGTAAGCAGTAGAAAGTTCCATTTCAATAAAACTTTCTTCACTTGAAAAGTCAGTTTCCACTTCAGTTGCCATAAAGTCTTTACCATCATATTGCATGATGCCATTTAATGTGGGGAGATTATGATAATCTGATTGCATATACCAAATGTCATATCTTTGAGGAGAGAAGGTCTTTTGAGTATAACTCTCTACTCCAACATCTATGAACATGGGCTGACCGTTTTTGTATAATATAAAACTCCCCGTGTCGTTGTGATTTTGACTGTCGTGATTGTTGCCAGCCTTCGCCGCAAGGCAAAAGGTAGAGTCTCTGGTAATAAAGAGACCAACACTAGGATAATATAGTTCTCCTTTTGGAAGAATATTTCTTACATCAAAATTTAATATTTCCTGATCTGTAAATAGAGATTGCACACGAAGGAACAAATTAGGTTCTTCAGATAGTAAGTGATTGGTGGATAGTTGGTAGTCCTTGGCGGCAAAGGCCATTAAGTTAGTATTGTGAGTAGCCTTACCGAAAAGAAATTCGCGTACGCCCGCAGAAC
>JAEXBC010000064.1 GCA_023457875.1 Bacillota bacterium
CCCTCATACAGTGCTTAGAGGCTTGGGGCCTAAAGGTGGTGTGTAGTCCTTACCTCTATGCGAAAGAGAATGGGTTTTCAGGCACAGGAAGGCAGCGAGCAGAAGCACTTATGGCATTTTATGAAGATGCAAAGACTTGTGCGCTCTTTGATATTTCTGGTGGAGATGTTGCAAATGAGGTACTACCTTATTTGGATTTTGATAAAATAGCAAAGAGCGACAAGACTTATTTTGGATATAGTGATTTGACAACGATTATTAATAGTATCTATGCAAAGACAGGTAAGACCTCCTATTTGTATCAAATCAGAAACCTTGTTGGGAAAGAAGCTTCCAAGCAGCAGGAGGCATTTTTTAATAGTCTCTTTAGGGGTAAAAGGGACTTATTTAGCTTTGAATATGATTTTCTCCAAGGAAGTCAGCTAGAAGGTGAGGTAGTAGGCGGCAACATTAGATGCCTCCTTAAGCTGGCTGCTACGCCCTATATGCCAGATTTTAAAGACAAAGTACTCTTTCTAGAGGGGCTTAGCGGAAAACCTTCTAGAATGGCCACCTTCCTCAATCAATATCAGCAAATGGGCGTGTTTCATAAGGTTAAGGGGATTATCCTAGGAAGCTTTACCCAAATGGAAAACGAAGCCTTAACGCCTACTGTAGAAGATCTATTGCTAGGCTTATTGGAGGATGCTACCTTACCAATAGTCAAAACGAAGGAAATAGGACACGGCGAAGATGCCAAGTGTCTTGCAATTGGAGAATTGATAAAGCTAGGCTAAAGGGTGGGTGCTTTGCAGGATGATGTATCCTGTGATATGATAGGAGAATGAAATATTCTAAGGAGCGAAAACATTATGCAAAAGATAGCAACCGTGGAGGGCACAAAGGAAGTTATTAGCAAGTATCCCTTTGCTTTTCGAAAAAAATTTGGGCAAAACTTTTTAGTAGATCCTCATGTTTTAAATAAAATTATTGATTCTGCAAATATTACCAAGGAGGACTGCGTCATAGAAATAGGTCCTGGAATAGGCAGTGTAACTCAGGCCCTTATAGAGAGCGCAGGTAAGGTTATTTCTATAGAAATTGATAATCAGCTTATTCCTATTTTGGAGGAGCAGTTTGGTGAAAATGATCATTTTAAGCTGATTCATCAGGACGTACTTAAGGTGGATCTTAAAAAGCTCATTGAAGAGGAGTCTCCAGGCAAAAAGGTGAAGGTGGTAGCTAACCTTCCTTATTACATTACCACGCCTATTATTATGGCCCTTTTAGAAAATGAACTGCCTATTGAAAGCATCACGGTTATGGTGCAAAAGGAGGTAGCAGATCGTTTAGCTTCTAAGCCAGGTACAAAGCAATACGGGGCTATTACAGCCTCAGTAAGCTATTACGCACAGCCCTATTTGGTGGCAAATGTACCTAGAAATTGTTTTATGCCTAGGCCAAACGTGGACTCTGCGGTTATTCAGCTTGTGCTTAGTGAAAAGCCCCAGATAGAGGTTGGTAATGTTAAGCAAATGTTTAAGATCATTAAAGCCGCCTTCTTATTAAGACGAAAAACCTTATTAAATACCCTGCTATCTCATGGAGAACTTGGGATAGACAAGGAAGAACTTAAGGACATTTTAGAAGAAAGTGGCATAGGTTCCCAAACAAGGGGAGAAACTTTATCTATACAAGACTTTGCTAGACTCTCAGACTTTATTGACGCCCATCGCTCATAAATCAATGCCTAATACGGAAGTTTTATACAGTGTACCTACAATAGAAAGTTTACTACCGTGGTATTGACAAACAAAAATAATACCTCTATAATAAACCTAATTTAAAAGAAGTACATTTTTAGTAATAAAAAGTCATTTTATTTAAAAATTATGACATATCCAATGACGATAAGTAATGGTATGAGTAATGATAATAAGCAACAATAATAAATGATAAGGAGATAAGCAAATGGGACGTATAACTGAACTTACAGCAAAATTTAATACTTACTTTTTTAGCTGGGGCTATTTTTATTTTAGCGCTGGTCCTTTTTGCTGTAAATCAAATAAGCTTACGCCTCTTGGCATATACGTCTAAAGATAGATATCTCCTGAAAAATGAAGGATATAGGCCTTATGTTCACAAGAGCATAAGGTCTTTTTATTTCCCTAGGAAGAGAAAATTGATTTATTGAAAGTAAAGGACACAGCGATTGGTAGAGGGCCCTCTACCAAGGTGTAACTTAATAGCTTTTCAGTAATTTAATATAGATTCAGCAAAGAGGAGTTACAAACAATCCTTAATAAGTAGTAAACCTGACAGAAACCAAACAACAAATAGTAAGCATAACAACCATGCAGCATAACAGACAACTAGTAAGCATAACAAACACTTAGCGTAGCAGATCAAATAGTAAGAATGCCAATTACTTGGCATAATAGACAGTAGAAGGTCAATCAGAAAGCAAAAAGTAAAATGTTCCATAAAAATTAATGAAATGAAGAATTGGAGGAAATAGATATGATTATAGTTATGAAAAATGATACACCCGAAGAGCAGATATTAGATTTAATGAAAGAGTTAACCGACAACTACGATATACAAATTCAAAAAATTACAGGCAGTGAGTGTACAGTTCTTGGTGTCATTGGAGATACTTCTTCTATTGAAATGGACAATATTTCAAGAGATACAAGAGTAGATAAAGCAATGCGTGTTAAACAGCCTTACAAGAAGGCAAATAGAGCCTTCCATCCTGATGATAGCATCTTTGAAATTGCTGGAAGAAAAATTGGTGGAAAGGATATTGCCATTATTGCTGGACCTTGCTCTGTTGAAAGTGAAGAGCAAATTTTGGGGATTGCCCAGGCAGTTAAGGCATCAGGAGCAACCTTCCTAAGAGGCGGCGCATACAAACCTCGTACATCACCATATGCTTTCCAAGGTTTAGAAGCAGAAGGACTAGAACTGCTTAAAATCGCCAGACAAAAAACAGGGTTGCCTATTGTAACAGAAATCATGGACCCATCTACCAT
>JAEXBC010000065.1 GCA_023457875.1 Bacillota bacterium
GGGGAAGCTATGAAATGTAAAAGCTGTGGCCAAGAGCTAGGAGAAGAAGTGAAAATTTGTCCTATTTGTAGAATGGATCAAACAGGGGATATTTTATTAAATGAAGAAGTGAATAAACTAAAAGAAGAGCCCTTAATGCCAGATGTGGCTAGTGCAGTGCCACCGAATACACAGATGTTCTATGAGATTCAAGAACAAGAAACGCAGTGGGAAAAGCAAAAATCAAGGTTAATTGCAGGGCTATTGCAACTCTTTTTTGGTGGGTTTGGACTAGGCAGATTTTATTTGGGTTATACAGGCGTAGCTGTTGGTCAATTATGCACCTTGCCTTTGTTGGGCATAGGTTATATTTGGGGATTTATTGATGGCGTCCTAATTTTATGTGGACAATTAGATTTAGATGCGGATGGTGTTCCGTTAAAATAGAAAGATCATAAAAAGTGAGCTAGCCCTTCTATGTTAGACCTTAAAATCTAATAGAGGAGGGCTAGCTTTTTATCTACTCAATGTATCTTGTATAAAGCTATTTTGAGTAGTTTTGAGGTAAGCTATATGAAGCATAGCGTGTCATAATATCGTTCATCTTAGAAGCAATGCTAAGGGCGCTTTCGTAGGAAAGAGGCTGCTGTGGATGGAAGTTAGCTTTACTATCCACTGCCATAATACCTGCTTTTACGCAAAATAAAATCGCTTCCCGGCATTTTGGACTGGCATTTTCAAGGTCTTTGATTTCTATAGGCTGATCATCTGGCAAGTAGGTAAGATTTAACCCAGATAAAAGCTTATAGAGGATTAAGGCAATCTCACCTCGAGAAGTGATGAGATTTTCTCTATAAATAGAATTTCCTGTATGCTGCAATATTGGTTTATAGAGATGGCAGTAATCACTAGGGGTAGCACTTTTCAGCAAGGTAACAAATTCGCGCTGGGTAATTGGCGTAGTAAAGTTACGGGTAGTATGCATAATCCAGCCGTTATAAAGGGCTTTTAACACATAAGGTTTAGCCCAAACAGAATAGGTCTCGTTTACTAGATGCCTGCGGCCATTCAAATATTGTGTGATTTTAAAGTTCTCGCCACCATATTCAAAGAGCTTGTTCATATCTTCAAATTGCAAGGGTGCCTCTGTACGCATAACAACGCCTATTAAATCAATGTTATTATAAGTTGCTTTGGCTACCAGGACTCTGCCAGCAGGTGTATGATATCCAGTTTTTGCGGCTACGACATGAGGATTGTAATAGGGGCTGTTTGGGTCTAGTAAAGGAGCTGTGTGGGTTAGCAATATTTTTTTGCCTGTATTTTGTACTGTAAACTCATAATTCAATGTTCCAGAAATTTTTTTGAGAGTAGGGTTATTAAAGGCAGCAATGGCAATCTGGGATAAATCATAAGGGGTTGTATAGTGATCCTCATCATGATAACCATGAGGGTTAACAAAGTGAGAATAAAGGGCATGATTCGTGCTAGCTAAAAAATTCATTTTATCCGCAAAGGCAGGGATGCTGCCACTGTCTGCAAGGGCTAGATCGTAACAAACAAAGTTATCTGATGCTAACAAAACAGCATATAAGCCATCCATGACAGTGTATGTATCACCAATAGCTAAGCCAATTTGGCTACTATCAGAAGGTACATTTCGTACAGCTTCTTGGGATTTGGTGATAATTGAAGAAGGTGACAAGTTCCCAAGAATCGCCAAAGCCGTCAAGATTTTAGTGGTGCTGGCAGGATAAAAGGTTTGATTCATATTTTTTGAGTAAATGATTGTGTTTGTTGTAGGTTCTATGAGAATAGCTCCATCCGCACTAATATCAGGTAGGCTTGTAGCTAAGATGGGACTAACAAAAACAAAGAGGCTCAGTAAAAAGCATAGGATTTTTTTAGACATTGAAAGCTCCTTTCCTCACTATTTCATATCAAGTATTAAGGTCTAAAGTTCATTATATACTAATAAGTCGTTAACAGCAAATCATACAATTAATTATAACAAATAAAATTTTCTTATAATTGTATAATAAGTTCAAAATAGACCATACTTTAGAAGGAAAATAATGCTAACTTTGAAAGGAGATATATTTATAATGATGTATCAATCATTGGAAAATTTTTCGCTAAGAAAAATCAACTATGTTAAGACCAGGACGACTATTTTAAAAACAGCAGCAAACCTTCTTAAGGAAAAGGAGTTTTCAGATATTACAGTAGATGAGATTTGCCAAAAAGCCCAGATTTCAAGAGGAACCTTTTTTAATTACTTTTCAACAAAAGAGTACATCTTCCATTACTTCATAAGGATCTTCACCATTAGGATTGCACTACGTATGAAACAGTGGAAGAAGGATATGTCCTTCAAGGACAAGCTACATGAACTTTATCAGTGGCTATTAGAAGAGAAGCAATATAATAAGTTCATGGGCAGCTATATCAACTTTTTATTAACCATAGGAGAAGAGCGCAATGAGATGAAACTCATCGATGCAGAATTCGTTTACTTCTTTAATGATGTTGCCGAGGAGGAGTATACCTACTACAATGAACTGACCCTCAACAAGCTTTTTGAACAAATCTGTGATGAGGCTAAGGCAAAAGGTGAAATCTCCCTCAATTATGATGCAAAAGAGCTTAGTGTATTAGTTATAGGTGTCATCACCGGCGCTTATTTAAGTGACCATGTTAGCCCAGATCATAACCACCTAGATATCTTAAACAAAATCTGGATGATTTAGAAGCAAGATTAGAGCCATGTATAGAAATTAAAATAGTAATAAAAAAATCGCCAATACAAAAGTCAGAAGCATATAAAAGACTAAGCGTTTACCTACCGCCAATATTGTAAACGCTTAGTTTTTTTGTATGCCTTAATAATTGTAGATATATGTGGTCAATACATATCTTGTCTTGTACATTTAAATGGAGGCATATTATACATAAAGTCTAGAACGACTAGTTTTGTATTCAAATACCAAAACCAATTTTTGATTTTTTAATATAATATCATATTTATTTATAATATTATATTAAAATAAAAATATTATGATATAATGTGAGAATAGGGGGGATTTTTACATGAAATGGTCTAATATTAATATTTTAGGTACAGGAGTATATCAACCTGACCATATGGTAGGTAATGATTTCTATCTTAATATTTTTAAGGATATCTCTGATCAATTAAAAATCGCATTCGAAAAAACGGGGAAATTACAAAGGGGAATAATTAATAATGAGCATGAAAATGCATTAACCATGGCAATAGAGGCGACCTATAACGTTTTAAAGTCTACAGGAATCTCAAGTGAAGAGATAGATATGATTGTTTTCACATCTGATACACCAGAGTACTTAAGTCCATCCAATGCATTAATTATAAGCCATATAATCGGTGCAAAAAATGCTCATATTACTTATGATATAAATGCTAATTGCTTAGGTATGTTGGTTGCATTAGATCAAGTAAGTTCAGTTATGAAAAGTAAAAAGAATATTAGGTATACATTAGTAGTAAGTGGCATTTATGCTTCTTCTATATCAAGAGAAGATTGCTTGGTAACTTATCCTATGGTAGGGGATGTAGCGACGGCAGTCATCTTAGAAAAGAGAGAGGAAGATAAAGCAAGAGGATTTCTTGATGCCAAGTATAGGATATTTAGTCAGTATTATGAAAATTCTTTGTCACCAGCTTGTGGCATGACTAAAGCAAGAAAAGATTCCGTAACGGAATATGATAGAAAAATTAGGTGGGTTCCGTTTGATATGAATTTCTGTCCAGACATTTGGGGAGAAATGGTTAAAGCGTTTGCTAAGGAATATGACTTTAGTATAGAGGAGGTTGAATAC
>JAEXBC010000066.1 GCA_023457875.1 Bacillota bacterium
GAAAAACCTTCTCCTTGCCGTAAGGAATGGGAGAAATCTTCTTGCCACTCAAAGTGCAAAAAAACTTCTCCTTGTCGTAAGGAATGCGAAAACCCTTCTTACTATTCAAAATGTGAAAAACCTTCTCCTTGCCGTAAGGAATGGGAGAAATCTTCTTGCCACTCAAAATGTGAAAAACCTTCTCCTTGTCATAAGGAATGTGAAAAACCTTCCTACTATTCAAAATGTGAAAAACCCTCTCCTTGTCGTAAGGAATGCGGCAAACCTTCCTGCCATTCAAAATGCAAAAAGCATTCTTGCTATGAAGATTACGAAGAGTATGATTGCGGCTGCAAAAAAGAGAAGTCATGTGATAATGAGTATTGGGGAAGATGGTAATAAATTACACCCTATGATTTTGAAGTAGGTATCCTACAACAAAAAGAGTCCTATGCTTTTATAGGACTCTTTTTTGCTACTACCTATTTAACTTTTATAATGATTTCTTCTACAGGGGCATATATTAAATAGGGGTGATTATGTGAAAAATGTACTTAGATTATGTGAAATCAATAAAAACATCGAAATTTCTTCTCAAACGCTCATTAATAATGAAATCGAAATTACTAATACTTCTTCTCATTATATCAATAATTTAAAGCTTATCATCCAGACAAACGACTTTTCTATTATCAAGCAATCCGTTACACGTCAAAGAGGTTCCTTAGACTTTTCTCCAGATACCTATTGTCTTGAACTTGGAAACCTTGCTCCTGAAGAAACAGCTTATTTCGAATACAAATTTTGCTCCGAAAAATTGCTACCTTCCTTATCTTCACACTTAATTCTTTCCTATGTATTAGACAATGAACTAGCAGAAACCAAAGAAAAGGTATCAGAGCTTTTAGAAAAGGTTTGTTCTATTCCTATAGATTAGCTTATAATCTTAACAATATCTATTTCTTGATGCAAATGAAGGTCTAGATAGGTATCCTTTAGTTTGATAAGTGGCCTACAAGCTATTTGATGAGATATTGAACATATTTCGCCAACATCTCCCGTACTTAGTAATACAGTTGAACCAATATAATAGCTCATGATTCGCCTACAAAACTGTACCAATAGCTCGCTAGGAAAACCTCTTACACAGGTGGTTCTTAAATACTTAATCACCTTAAAGATCGAGTTTTCCTTGCGATATGTATCATATTCATCTGCAAGTCCAATAATACTGGCAATATCGCTAATTCTATCGGCTCTCAGACTAAGTGGAAAACCACTTCCATCACATCGTTCGTGATGAGTCAAAACAGCCTTAAGCACCTCGTTATCTAGCTCATTATACTTGACAAGCCTTTCATAGCCATAAATAGGGTGCCTTCGATAGGCTAATTCTTCTTTGATTCGAGCGCGCACACTCTCACTCTGTTTGTACCCTGGCAAATCCAGTTTCCCTACATCGTGTAATAAAGCTGCCTCTACAATTTGTTCAAGCTTCGTATGATTATAACCATTCCATCTGCCCACGAGTAAGCCTAAAAAGGCTACATTAATACTATGGGTAAAACAGTCCTCATCTAACTCTTTTACCAAATTCACACAGGACAATAGATCAAAGTCGCTGTGAAAACCCTCCACAATAGAAGTAGCAAGTTCTTTAAGCGCAGTGAGATTAATCACTCCTATCCTATAATCATCACCTACTATCTCTTTTAGCATAGTGGCATACTTCCTATAGACTAATAAGGTTTCTTGATTAGTCTGCCAATGACTATCTTTTGCATTAATATCCACCCATACTTCTGTATGATCAAAGTTGTTAGCTTTCTTAATATATTCTACAGTTAAAGGTTTGTCTTTAGGCAAGAGAACTGTCCCTGTTTCTTTATCAACAATAGGTTGAAGTAGCATCATGCCTGGAAGACATTTTGATAATGGGATAATAATTTTTTCCTTAGTTGATGCTTTCATATGGCTCCTCCTAAATTCGATATATCCTCTACTTCCCTTTTATTTTAGCACCTTTATTTGCCTATGTCATCCTACTTATTTTATCTTAATATTTGCCTAGGAGTCCAAAAATATAATATTTTTCATAAAAATATATTGACATATTGATTTAGTACAATTATGATAAAAGACATAATTAATATATTGATTTAGACAAAGAGGTCTATATATGCATGAAGCATATGTAGGCCTCTTTTGTTTATGATCAAAGCATTAATTCCGGGATAATGCATTTCTACCACAAATTTATTATGAGGGGGTTTTAATATGAGTGAAGAAGTAAAATTAGTATTTAATGCCATTTGGCTGTTATTAGGAACATGTCTTGTTTTCTTTATGCAAGCTGGGTTTGCTATGGTTGAAACAGGTTTTACAAGAGCAAAAAATGCAGGTAATATTATTATGAAGAACTTGATGGACTTTGTTGTTGGTTCCATTATCTTTTGGCTTCTTGGCTTTTCTTTGATGTATGGTGATAGCATCGCCGGTTTTATTGGTGCTCCCTATGTCCTAGATGGCTTTACTGAAAACACTGATTTTGTATGGCTTATCTTCCAAACAGTATTTTGTGCTACAGCTGCTACCATTGTATCAGGAGCCATGGCAGAACGTACAAAGTTCTCCGCATACCTCATTTATAGCTTCTGTATTTCTGCCTTTATCTATCCAGTTGTTGGACACTGGGTATGGGGTGGTGGTTGGTTAAGCCAATTAGCAACTCCTTTTCATGACTTTGCAGGATCAACTGTTGTTCATTCCGTTGGTGGCTGGAGCGCACTTATTGGGGCAAAAATCCTTGGACCTCGTATTGGTAAATATGGTAAGGACGGTAAGGTTCATGCCATTCCAGGACATAGTTTAACGCTAGGTGCACTGGGCGTATTCATTCTTTGGTTTGGTTGGTTTGGCTTTAACCCTGCTTCTTCTGCAGATGGTACAGCCATTCTCTTAAATGGACGGGTATTTGTGACTACCAATATTGCTGGTGCAATGGCTGCCCTTACTACAATGTGCATTACTTGGATAAAATACAAAAAACCAGATGTATCCATGACACTTAATGGTGCTCTTGCTGGTCTTGTTGGTATTACAGCTGGCTGTGACGTGGTATCTGTTTGGGGAGCAATGGCTATCGGTCTTATTTGTGGCTTTGCAGTGGTTATTGTCATTGAATTTCTTGACAAAAAGCTAAGAATCGATGATCCAGTTGGTGCTGTCGGTGTTCATTGTGGCTGTGGTGTAGTAGGTACCATTTGTGTAGGTCTCTTCGCTGTTGATGGGGGGTTATTCTACGGTGGTGGTTTAAGTTTACTTATCTCTCAATTTATTGGTGTCATCTCCGTAGCAGCTTGGACTATAGTATGTATCACTGTAGTATTTATGATTATCAAAAAGACCGTAGGACTACGTGTATCACCTGAAGAAGAAATTGATGGTCTTGATCAATGTGAGCACGGGCTTTCAAGCTCATATGCTGACTTTGAAGTTAAATCTTAGTAAGCGCTAAATAAAAACCTTAGGAGGGATTAAAATGGATAAGATTACAAAAATAGAAATTATCACTAGACAGAGCAAATTTGAGGAGTTAAAGGATGCACTTAATCAGATTGGCATTACAGGTATGACAGTTTACCAGGTACTTGGCTGCGGTACTCAAAAAGGAAAAACAGAGGTCTATCGCGGAAACGAGCTCACAATGGACTTACTACCAAAGGTTAAGATTGAAACATGCGTGTGCGAGGTCCCTGTTGATTTAGTTGTAGAAACAGCTACTAAGGTACTTCGCACTGGTAAAATCGGTGATGGTAAAATCTTTATTTATCCTGTCGAGAATGTGATTAAGATCCGTACTGGAGAGCAGGGTGTTAAAGCATTATAAATCATTTTGGAGTTTTGGTTATTACACAAACACCAAGCAGATAATTTATATCTCATAAATTATCCGCTTGGTGTTTGTGCCAATAATATAATAAGCATTGAACTTTAGGAAGAAAGGATGGAATTTCAAGTTAAACTTTATTCACTCTGAACATGATGTTTAATAGAAATCATAAGGAGGTTACAATTATGAAATATTGCAAGAAATGTGTAATGCCAGATACTAGACCAGGAATTAAATTTAACGAGGAGGGTGTTTGTTCAGCCTGTCAGTCTTTTGAAAAGCGCAAGCAAATAGATTGGGATGCTAGGTACAAAGAACTAGAAGATTTGTGCAATAAATATCGTGGAATGAATGGAAGTTCCTTTGATTGCGCAATTGCAGTAAGTGGAGGGAAAGATAGTCATTATCAGGTTCATCTCATGAAAGAAGTCATGAAGATGAATCCCATTCTTTTCAGTGTGGAAGATAACTTTGAGATGACTGAAGCAGGAAAACATAACTTAAAGAATATCTCCGAAGAATTTGGTTGCCCGATAGTTAGCTTAAAACCTGATATAAAGGCACAAAAAAAATTAATGAGATATACATTTGAAAAATATGGAAAACCCACTTGGTTCGTGGATAGATTAATATATACATTTCCTATGCAGATGGCAATTAAATTTAATACGCCATTACTTGTATATGGAGAGAATGTTAGCTACGAGTATGGTGGTATTGGGTATGAAGAAACCTACTCTGCTAAAAATCAATTAAGTAACGGAGTAGCATCTGATATTGATCTAAATGAGTTACTTAGCATTGATGGGATAACCGAGCAAGTTCTTGAAATGACAAAAGCACCATCAGCCGAAGATTTGAATAAACTAGATCCAATGTATGTATCTTATTTTATTCCTTGGAATAGTTATTCAAATTATCTCTACGCAAAGAAAAGGGGATTTCATGATTTGACACATGAATGGGATAGAACCCATCATGTAGAAAACTTTGATCAAATTGATAGTAGAGCGTATTTGGTGCATTCTTGGATGAAGTATCCTAAGTTCGGACATGCATCTGCCACAGATTATGCTGCTAGGTTTGTTAGATATGGAATGTTATCAAGAGATGAGGCCATTGAATTAGTAAGAAAACATGATCATGCTTTAGATCCTAAATGTGTCTCTGATTTTATTAGTTTTCTGGGATATTCAGAGTCAGAGTTCTGGGATATTATTGACAATCTCTATAATAAAGAACTCTTTAATAAAGATACATTTGGCAAATGGAAGTTAATTAATCCAGTTTGGCAAGATAAATAGGTAAATCATTTGAATGCAAAGTCATCGATATAAAATTATGATTAGGAGAGTAGATAACTATTTTATTATCTACTCTCCCTTATTACTGTACGCATGTCTCCGTTTGCAGGAAATCTCTTATTTTCACTATATAATACTTTTTCTTACTTCCAGAAATCCCGAATCCACACCCCTACCTCACCTAACTGCCCTCTTTTTGCTAAAGCAAATTCTGGTGAAAGCAAACTTTGGTATAAAGGTGTATTAAAGCGGTCATCAATTAGCAGAATAACACCCCTATCTTCTTCGCTACGAATCAATCGTCCCACTGCCTGTAGCACCTTATTGACACCGGGGTAAGTGTAAGCATAATGATAGCCCTCCTTCTCCTGGTCATCAAAATAGTGTTTGATCAAATCTCTTTCTAAGCTAAGCTGTGGTAGCCCCACTCCCACTACAATAACACCAATCAATCTATCTCCCGCTAAGTCGATTCCTTCAGAGAAAATCCCACCTAGTACACAAAAATGAATCGTCGTCGCTTGGGGGTTAGGCACAAATTGACCTAAAAAAGCTTCTCGCTCCTCTTCGCTCATATCTCCCTCTTGCTTGTGCAATGTATAAAGATGCTCTTCATCTTCATTATAGACAGAGTAGCCAAGGGTCTGATCTGTTTCATCAGTATGATGATAACACGTTATAAAGTAGTCATATACATCCAACATATATTTGTATGAAGGGAAAAACACCATATAATGCCCTGTTTTTGCCCTTGCCAGCTTATCTATATACTCACAAATCTTATAGAAGCTGCCCTCACGATGTCTATATCTAGTGGACACATCGCTAGCTATTAGCCTTAGGGCATGGGTTTCATCAAAGGGTGAGTTAAAGGCTATAGCTTTATCCTCCTGGCCCCCTAACATATATTTGTAGTATGCAATAGGTAGAAGTGTAGCAGAGAAGAAAATAACACTTTTGCATGTCTTCGTAATGTTATGAATGGCTAAGGAAGGATCTAAGCAAAACAACTTAAGGGTTACTTCATGGCCATTACTTTCTCCATAGGTCACGTAGTGCTCATCAAAGAGCTCGTACATTTGGCTAAAACCGTACACCTCAAAATACAGGTCCATAAGTTCCTGAGGTAGGTTATTACTCCCTCCGTTTTGTAGTTTTTTATCACAGGCGCCGAGAAACCTCCTAAGCAGCATATATAAACTCTTTGGTGCTTCCTTACTAATGTAAGCACCCATCTCATCCATAACGGTTTTTCTTAAATTCAAAAGCCATTCATTCACCTTGCCAAGTTCCTTTGTGATCGTTGGGTACTGCTTACCAATTACTCTTTTCGCTGCTAATATCCTTTGTTTGGAAAGCAGAGAGGAGTACATTTCTCTGGCTCTATCCACTAAATTATGGGCTTCATCCACCAGCAAAATGAAATCCTTGTTATCTAAAAATCGCTTAAGTCCCACGCTAGGATCGAATATATAGTTATAGTCGCAAATCACCACATCAGCCCATATGGCTAAATCTAAGGAAAGCTCAAAGGGACATACCTGATGCTTTTTAGCATAGTCTTCAATCACTGCTCTTGTGAACACATCCTCTTCTTGAAGCATTTCATACACTGCATCATCCACTCTATCATAATGACCATTTGCCCACTGGCAGTAATCTGGATGGCATACGCGATGCTCACAAAAGCAGATTTTATCCTTTGCAGTCAATGTGATACTCTTTATCTTAGCCCCTCTTTGATAAAGCTTATTACAGGCCTCCTCGGCAATGGTCCTTGTAATCGTCTTTGCCGTTAGATAAAAAATCTTGGCGCCATGACCTTCTCCTAGGGCTTTTAGTGATGGAAACAAGGTGGAGATGGTCTTGCCAATACCTGTGGGGGCGCTCACATAGAGATTTTCTTCGTTTTGAATGCTCTTGTACACATGAACGGCTAGTTCTCTTTGTCCCTTGCGATAGCTATCAAAGGGAAAATCCAGTTCTCTAAGAGAAGCGTCCCTCTTTTTTGTCCACGCCATATGAAATTTAACCCATCTGCAATACTTTTTTAGGATTTGGTTAAAAAACACCTCTAGTTCTTCGTAAAAGAAGCTACGTTTTAAACGTTTGATTTCTTTATCGTCAATATGATAATAGGTGAGCTGTACCTGCATCTCTTTTAGGCCTTGTTTCTTCGCGATGAAATAAGCATAACATTTAGCTTGTGCCCAGTGGAGGGGATTAAAATTTTCGTCTATGAGTTCTAGAGGGGTTGTCGTTGTTTTGATTTCATCTACAGTAATAGATACTAAGTCTCTTATAATACCATCAGCTCTGCCCTCTACAATAAAGCTAATGCCTTCCATCTCACATTCATGCACCAGCCTTACTTCAGCTTCATAATTGTCCTCCATACTTTGTTGGATTTTCCTATGAGCCAGCGTACCAATCACAGCTCTATTACTACTCATGTAATTTGCGTTAATGCTCCCTTGCCTAAGGACAAATTCCACTAGTTCCCTAACAGATATTTTTATAAGACCTTCACTCATTCTCATCCTTTAGTTCCCCTCACTACTTCTTGACACTTTCTTTTATCTTATACAACCTACTTTCAATATTCAACGGTTAATCATGAAGTAGATGTTTTCATCAAAACAACCACGGTGTCACTATCCTAGTGATTCCGTGGTTACTTAGCTAACTTTACATTCTATTTTCTTTCGATATCTGCTCCTAGCTCTTTAAGCTTTTGTTCAATCGCTTCGTAGCCTCTATCAATATATTTTACATTTTGAATCTGGGTTTGTCCAACGGCTCTAAGGCCTGCTATCACCAGGGCTGCGCCTGCTCTAAGGTCTGTGGCACTCACCTTTGCCCCTGATAAATCCTTAACACCCTCCACTACTGCCATACGGCCTTCTACTGTAATTTTGGCACCTGTTTTCTTAAGCTCATCCATATATTGAAAACGATTGTCCCATACGCCCTCAATCATGGTGCTAGTTCCTTCTGCAACACTCAAAAGGACAGCCATTTGAGGCTGTAAGTCTGTTGGAAAGCCTGGATGAGGCAAGGTTTTTACATTGGTGCTTTTTAATGTCTTTGGCGCAATAACCCTAATGTAATCATCGCCCTCTTCTATCTCAATACCCATTTCCATCATTTTAAGACTAACTGAATACATATGTTCTGGAATAATATTTCTTACATATACATCCCCACCAGTAATAGCTGCAGCTATCATATAAGTACCTGCTTCAATTTGATCAGGGATGGTGGAATACTTGCCGCCATTAAGCTTTTCTACCCCCTTGATACGGATCACATCTGTACCCGCCCCCTTGATATTAGCACCCATTTTGTTAAGGAAGTTTGCCACATCTACTACGTGTGGTTCTTTGGCTGAGTTCTCGATGGTCGTTGTTCCTTCTGCTAAAGTAGCAGCTAACATGACATTAATCGTAGCCCCCACACTCACTACGTCAAGGTAAATCTTCGTTCCCACAAGCCTATCTGCATAGGCTTTAATCATCCCATTTTCCACCTTAACCTTGGCACCAAGTGCTTCAAAGCCCTTGATATGCTGGTCAATAGGTCTAACGCCAAAGTTACATCCCCCAGGCATAGCTACCTCTGCCTTTTTAAAACGACCTAAAAGTGCCCCTATCAAATAATAGGAGGCTCTAATATTACCTACTGATTCATTGGTTGCTTTATAATTATAGAGCGTTGAACCATCTACTTCCAAGGTATGTTGATCCTTTAACTGCGCCACGGCACCTAAATCCTCCATAGCCTTTTTTAACTGAATCACATCATCTATATAAGGTAAATTTTCAATTTCGCAAATTCCATCTACTAAAAGAGCTGCAGGTAAAATAGCAACTGCCGCATTCTTAGCTCCATTTATTATTACATCACCACTCAGACGCTTTCCACCTCTTATATACAACTCGCTCAACCTTAACACCTCTTAATTATGATTTACCCAAGCATACACTTGACAACACATTAGATTATATCATTAAAACCAATAAAGATATAGTGTAATTTAATTATTTAATCATTTCGTTTGTATAAGCATTCACAAATAATGTGTATTCTAAACCATCAATATCAATTTTGTACGCTGGTACAAGTTCTTCTCCCCATATTCTACTAGACTTTTGTCCTAGTATCTTATAGCCCAAGGTGATATCGTTAATCACAATAGTGTCTTTCAAAGGAATATGCTCTTCTATCCCAAATAACACCAAATCTATGGGATAAATTTCCTGTTTTTTTGCGCCTACTGACTCTACTTCTCCCATGCACACCGTGGCCTTTCCAACACCTGATCCATAAACCTCTACTTCTACGTACAAGTCAAAGACAGGGATATCATCAAAACATGGAAAGAATTTAAGTTGCCAAAAGTGATCCTGTTCATAGGCTTCTATATAGGTATGTTGAAATTCGTCCTTCTGTGACAATCTTTTTATGAAGGCCTCTCCTTGTGCCTTCGCCCAATCTAGGCTTGGCTTACCTAATGCAGGGTTAACGTTGGTATCCTGATAGATAAGTTCATTACCATCAAAGGCTAACACTTCACTATTCTTAATATAGTAATCTACCTTTTTTCCTTCATTTTTTTCGCTAGCCTTAGTGGTTCTTAGCACCTCGGATATGTCTCCCCCAAAAAAGG
>JAEXBC010000067.1 GCA_023457875.1 Bacillota bacterium
ACCAGTATTGGGGATTTAAATGAATTATTACGTAGTATCACGCCTCATAATCCTTTAAACTATCAAGAGCAAGAAAGTGAACGTAAGAGAGGTGCCTTAGTGGTAACTATTTCTATTGGCTTATATATTTTAGCTGTGATGTCTCTTATATATACCCAAGGGGTAAGCTGGTATAGTGATGAAACAAGTTTGCTCATATTTTTAGCTTTAGCTGGTGGAGCAACTTGCTTATTAGTTTACTACTTTATGACAAGGCCAAAATATCACAAGTATGATACCACCATGGTAGAAGAATTTAAGGAGTGGAAACAGGTCGCTGAGCAAAATCGTCAAATCTATCGTTCAATAAGCTCTCTTATGTGGACGCTCATTGTCATCATCTATTTTGTGATGAGCTTTAATTTGTGGAATTGGGGTAGTTCATGGATTATTTTTATTATAGGTGCAGCTGCGCAGCAGATTCTGAATTTATTATTTCAAATAAAGGAAATGAGGTAGGCTAAATGGGTACAAACAAAACAATAAAAATAATACAGCTTGCTTTATTGGTAGTACTAGTTATTGTACTGAGCTTCGTTATGCTACGAGGGGATTTTAGAGGTAGTGTAGGGCATAGTTTTTCTGGAATAGTTGAGTATGGTGGAACCTTAGTAGAAGCCAAGACAGAAAGTATCAATGCCAAGACAATGAAGGAATTAGTAATAGATGTTAATATAGCCGATGTCATCATCTCTAAGAGTGGTAATGAGGATTTAATCGTTACTGAATGGACCAATGATAAAGAAAAGAAGGAATTATTTACATTAAATCATCAACAGGAAAAGGTAAGTATTACTAGGCCACATAAAAACTACTTTGGTATGACCCCTAAACATAAGGTTGAGGTAAAGGTACCAGAACACTTTGAGGGAAATATGGTGATTTGTACGTCGTCAGGTAGCATTAACATAGAATCAAGCTTTAAACTTGAAAATTTCACGACACAACAATCCTCAGGAGACTTAAATGTAGAGGCATTCATAGAAGCTAAGGTGATGCAGTGCAGCGTTAGCTCAGGTAGCATCGTTATGGATCAAGTAAAGACTGAGACATACAACATTAGTAGTAGCTCAGGTAGTAGCCAGATTAAGCACTTAGAAGGAGCGGGCGTTATTGGTGCCAGTTCAGGGGACATTGAAATAGATCTATTATCTGGTGAGAACCACATTCTAAATGCCTCATCTGGAAGTATTGACATTGAGAAAATCACAGGCAACGCACAAGTACAAACCTCATCAGGAGAAATTTCTGTAGACGCATTAAATAGTGAGTCAATCCTTGTCAAAACTTCATCAGGCCATATAGAAATAGATAGCTTAGCAGCAGCAGGAATGATTAGTACCACCTCAGGAGGAATAGAAGTCGGTAGTTTAGTACCTATGGGATCGTTAAAATTAGAATCCTCTTCGGGAAGTATTGAAGTTGAATTAGCAGAAGAAAGTAACTGTACTTTAAGAGCAGATGTTTCTTCAGGAAATATTGGTGGAGATGTTAACTGGAATTATGAGGATAAGCATAAAAAACAAGCTACAGCTAAGGTTGGTAGTGGCAACGGTGCTGAAATTCAAATTAGCACAACTTCAGGCTCTATCTATGTAGATTAAAACAGAAAGTAGTAAGTATGATGGAGAAAGATAAAGAGATATGTTATACTAAAATAGATGATTCTATCAAGTGAAAAAGGAGTGAAGGCAATGCCACATGGTATCGTGAAGGAAGTAGGCAAAAAGTACGCGATTGTGCACATGGAAAGACAAGATATGTGTGGTGACTGTCATGCCTGCGAAGCTGTTTCAGGAAAAAAAGATTGTACATTAAGGTGTGAAATGGATATCCCTTGTAGTAAAGGTGACAAGGTGGAGATTTTGCTTGCACAATCCACTTTTTTAAAAGCAACCTACATTATGTATGGCGTTCCATTACTTGGCCTGATTGTGGGTATTATCCTAGGATATGGTTTAAATAAACTTTTAAACGTTGGGCAAGAAGATTTACTGGTACTTATTGGTGCCATTATTGGAACGGGTACTTCGTTTCTGATAGTAAAATGGGGTGAGCAAAAAGGCAAGTTTAAAGCTTATTTGCCAAGGATTATTTCAAAAAAATAAAGCCTATAAAGATATAAAAAGACAATAGCTTGACTTTTCGAAGTCGGGCTATTGTCTTTTTATATCTCAAGCTATATATACGAAGGCAAATCAAAATTGGTAAAAGCTACATCCTTGGTGGCAAATCCCAAGTTGGTAGGTCTTGCATAAAGGCGGATTTAGCTGAACTTAAGTTTTGCTTGGTGGCCTGGCCTGACGTGTTAGGTATAGTGCTAGGTGGTATGAATTCCTGCTTGATGCTGGTGGTGGCCTGATTTTGCTTAGAAGTGTGAAGTTTTTTATTAATAAGCAGTATGCCTTCTAAGAAAAGCTCTAACTCAGGAGAAATAGCCGTATCGCTATGAAGCGATTCAAAGTCAATCATGGCTAAGGTACAAAGTCTTAGGGTATGCCCCGTTGAAGCGTAAAGTTCGTTTGCCACCAAAGAACCTTGATGAGTGCTTGCAAAGCTATGTCGGCGTAGGTTCGTTTGAGTGGAGCAACGAACAGGGACGCTAAAGGTTTTTCCATCATCTACAGAAAGAAGGTTGTGCAA
>JAEXBC010000068.1 GCA_023457875.1 Bacillota bacterium
CCACCTACCCAATTCTTGAAGAATGGTAGTCAAAGGGGCGTCATCGAAATAGAAGAAACCTTCTTTCCAATAAACATAGGTATCTACATCGGTCTCGTGCAACGAGAAAGTACCGTCATCTAGCAAATGAGCATCTTCACCGGGTTTCATCCGAAGGTAAGTTTGATTGGCTTGACTACGTATCTCCACACTTCCCTCCACCAAAGTCACGTGAGAATCATCCGAAGAATAACTACGTATATTAAACTCGGTTCCAAGCACACGGGTATGCATTTGGGAGGTTTGTACAATAAAAGGATGCCGACTGTCTTTGGCTACTTTGAAATAAGCCTCACCTTGCAGACGGACAATTCGCTCTTCGCCGGTGAAACGGGAAGGATATTCCAAACGACTTTCAGCGTTGAGCCATACCACGGTTCCATCTGACAATACCACACTGAAATCTTGGCCGCGGGGAGTAGAAAGAATGTGGGTTTCGATCTTTTCTTCAACAGTTTTTGAGCGGTAAGATAATTGCAAAGAATCCGATTGGGTGAGTGTAACGCCCATCATGCTTAATAAACTATCCTGAGTTTGAGCATCCAATGCCAGTAGGCTGCCACCTACTTTTTGCAAAGTAACCTGATGAACGAGTGAGTCGGCTGCGAAAAACAATTCTCCTTGCTTACCGGAAGGAAGTATATTTAATCCGAAAATAAGTAGGAAACAAGCAGCCACTCCTCCGATGACACTTCCAAGCAGATACCGCTTTCTTCTTGTTTTTTCCGTACGTTTCTGTTGAAACTTATTCCACTCCAAATCAATATCCGGCTGCTTATGCTCCGCATATTCTTCCAACAGAGCTCTTTTGCAAGCTAAGTTTTCTCTGCCTATCTGCATGCCTTCTTCTTCACTCATCAGACGCCGCATTTCCTCTTCCGATACTTCATCGGAAGAAGTGGTAAGTTTGAAAGCATCATCAAACCATGACTCTATTTTATTTTCATCTTTACCCATTCTCTTAAGGCGATTTATAATTAGACGGTTAACATTCCTTATCAGATACCCCACCTTTTGTTTTTTTAGCAATTCCTTCGCGAATCACTTTCAAGGCTTTTACCATATGTTTTCGCACCGCACTGACGCTAATCTGCAACTCATCGGCCACTTCTTTGTATTTCTTATTGCGAATATAGCATTCACGAAGTACCAAACGAGTCTGTGGAGTAAGCGATGCAATCAACTTCCGGATCTCTTTTATTTTCTCTTCGTACTCTTCATATCCGGACTCTTCTATTTCACGAGTTACATGTAGATAGTAATCGATGTATTTTCGTTTCACTTCTTGATGTCGAATGTAATCAATGCACTTATTCCGTATGTAAGAATACATATAGGTTTTCCAATTTTCAACATCCAATCTTCCATAATTATTTAAGGCGTATTCAAAACTATCACTCACAATATCCCGACTCACTTCTTCATCATCGATCAGATGAAGAGCAAAGAAATAAAACTGAGAATAATTCTCTTTAAAGAAAATTTCAAAGTTAATGGACTTTTTCAATTTCTATTCTCTTAAATAATCAGCAAATCGTTCTTATCTCAAACGCAAAAGTAGAAAAAAGCATCTTCTTTTTTAATAAATACATCATAAAATAGGCAGATACAGCAAATTTGCATCGAAAACTCAATCCACATACCAGAATTACACAACAGACTATACATGAATTACCAAGTAAATTAGAAGGTCAAATTAGTCACCTTCTAATTAATATTTATACTTTTGTAAACTATATATAAACTATACAGACTAACTTATATGAAACCGGAATTTATCACTTTAAATAATGAGAATATTGAAAAAGAACATATCTGCTGTGCTTTTTCAGATAAAAAATGTAGCACTGGTTATGAATTAAAAAAGAATTGGTTGAAGAAAGAGTTCGAAAACGGATATGTATTCCGTCGACTCAATGAACGTGGCAAAGTTTTTATCGAATATGTACCGGCCGAAAAAGCATGGGTACCTATCGAAGCACCCAATTACTTAATGATTAACTGTTTCTGGGTTTCAGGACAATATAAACAACATGGATATGGTAAGGCATTATTAAATTCTGCCATAGAAGATGCTAAAAGAGATGGAAAATCCGGTTTGGTAACCGTTGCGGGAACAAAGAAATTCCATTTCATGAGTGATACTAAATGGTTGATTCGCCAAGGATTCGAAGTAGTTCAGACACTTCCTTACGGATTTAGTTTACTAGTTTTCAAACTAGATACCAAAGCTACTAATCCTCAATTTAAAGATACGGTATTAAGCGGAAAATGTCCTCATAAAACCGGATTAGTAGCTTATTATACCAATCGTTGTCCATTTACGGAATACCACATACAAAATTCACTGATAGAAACAGCTCGCTTAAAAAACATTCCGTTGAAAATCATCAAACTGAAATCAATGGAAGAAGCGCAAGCAGGACCAACACCTGCTACCATCTTCACTTTATTTTATAATGGTGAATTTGTGACAACAGATCTAAGTGTATGCATCGATAAGAGAATGGATAAAGTCTTGCCTGCATTATCATAGTAAGTAATCTGTTCTTTGCGGGAAAGAACAGATTCTACATCATCATATTTTTGCGAATAGAAAACTTCACGATAGCCATGGCATTGATGGAAGTAAAAGGAACATCCATTGGGTCATGATGCGGATTATAACTCACCAGTTTAAGACAATCTTCAATATCTGAACGATTGACATACTTTACGGCCAGGTATTCATCACCATCAATAATAAATGAAACCAAATACATTTCACCATAAATAACACTGCTCACACTGTTAATCTCTTTGAAACCTACAATATCACCTGATTTCAAAATAGGGTACATACTATCGCCACTTATATAAAGAGCACCATCACATAATGGAATGCTTGGGATCTGTATGTGTCCAACAATATATTCCTGTTTATTGGCTAGCAACGTTTTTAAATTAGCTGCCGCTGTAATATCGTATAATGCGATACTACGATTCCTTTTAACCTCATTGGTTTTAGGATTGTGAATCATATGTACCTCACCGCTAATCAAATTATTATCGCAATAGGTCGGTTCATAATATGGTTTTCCTTTACCTACGAGCAACCAATTGTAATCAACATCTTTCAATTTATTTAGTATCAACGGATAGTCTATGCTATTCCTGCTAACCCAATTGGATAGAGTAGCGCGAGATATTCCTAAAAACTCCGCCAACTCACTGTCTCTTTTAAAGCTTAGTACGATCTTCGCACGCTTCACAATTTCTCCAACATTCAAACATGTATCCATTATCTTGTTCTAATTAAATATATAGTTATGAGAAAAAATAGTCATTTTCTGAAAACATAAGGCCTATTTGAAAATAACTTTTCAAATTTAGAAATAATAGTTTGGATACACAATAAAAAAAGAAGATATAATAATAAAAGGAGTACCCGCTTTATATAGATCTTATATTTATTTATACCATAAAATATAATCCTTCTTTCATTACATTTTTTTCCTATTAT
>JAEXBC010000069.1 GCA_023457875.1 Bacillota bacterium
TGCTTCTCATTAATAGCTTGGTCTTTTAGGTAAAGCATTTGATCATAGGTATCAACCTCTGCGGCTAAGAGGTTATCCTCCTCAATAGCTTGCTCCTTCTGCTGCTTTTTGAGCTTTTTGCGTTTAAAGTTCGAAGCTGTATATTTGGCTGTTTGATAGATGAAACCGGCTTGATTTTCATGAGATATGAGCTTTTCAATATGCTCATAGACTATTGTAAATACTTCCTGCGTTAAATCCTTTGCATCCTCAGCATTTCCAATTGAATAGTAAAGGTATTTAAGAATTTTCTCATGGTATTTTTCACAAAGCCATATAAAGAGTTGATCTGTATTTTTCCTACGCGTAGACACTACAATTCCCCCTTCTACTTTGTATATGTCCTTGTTCTAAAAATGTAACATCTCATTTCACTTATTATTTCTTTTATCGTTTCTTATACCAAGTAACGCCATACCTTTTTGATGATAAAAGGCACCTAAGAATATTTGACTATTCCTAGATGCCTCACATTTTTAAAATAATTTTTTCTTCATCATAAATGCAACTAACAGTGCCGTTATGACCACAGCAAAAACAATAATCCCCATAAAAGCAAGTGGATGGTTGGCAAATGGAACATCTACATTCATTCCCCAAAAACTTGCAATCATTGTGGGTATGGATATAACAATCGTAATAGAGGTAAGTGTCTTCATGACAATGTTTAAGTTGTTGGAAATAACGGAAGCAAATGCATCCATGGTTCCTGTTAAAATGTTACTGTATATATTCGCCATTTCAATAGCTTGTTTGTTTTCGATGATAACATCCTCAAGTAAATCTTCATCTTCAGGATACTGCTTTATATTTTCCATCCTCATCATCTTTTCGAGAACGATCTCGTTAGAACGAAGAGAGGTGGTAAAGTAAACTAAACTCTTTTCTAAATCTAGTAACTGAATAAGTTCTTTGTTCTTCATTGATTTATGAAGCTCTTGCTCGATTTTATTACTCATTCTATCGATTTGCCTTAGATACTGTAAGTAATAAGATGCATTTTTATAAAGAAGCTGCAGTATAAACCTGGTCTTTTTATAAGTGAAAAAGCTTCTTACCTTTCCTGAACTAAAATCATCTAAGAGCTGAATGTTCTTAAGGCAAGTTGTAATAATAAATTTATCTCCCAAAATAATGGTCATTGGTATGGTGGCATAGTTGCCTATACCTTCTTCTGCTTCTTTGACTGGAACGTCAACAATGATAACCGTACAATTGTCATCTACTTCAATACGCGCACGTTCCTCTTCGTCCAATGCTGATAAAATATGATTAACTTCAATATTAAACCTTTCAGATATCTCATTAATCTCCTGTGGTGTGGGATTAATTAAATTAACCCATGCCCCTTCCTCAAAGGCATCTATCTTTTGTAAGCCTGTCTCAAGTGTTTTATAAATTTGCTTCATATTCTCACATCCTCCGCCCCCTCACCTTTATCCGAAAGCAAGAAGGGAATTTGTGACAGCACAAAAAATCTACCCTTGCATCAAATGAAGGTGAGTAATATTATTCCGTTCTATTGTAAACTGCCTATAACTCGGTCCGACGTCCACGATATACTCACACTCCTTTTTAGTATCTGTCGCAAGTGGTCTTTTCATACCAAAAGCCCCTATTTATACTATTTTATTATACCCCATGTGTCAAGAGATTTCACTTTTGAACCAATCCTTTTTATCATTAACTTGTTTATATATCATCAAAGATTGATAAAACACAAAAAGGGATTGTTGCACTAAGGAAAAACACTACAAGATATTTTTCTCACTAAAATCTTAAAATGAGTATAATATCTTGCATATCATTGCTTAGTGGGACAATCCCTTTCTTAGTTAAATCCATTCTAATATTCTAATAAATCTTGCCAGCTTTTTTATTGCCTGTTTTTGCTTTTCCGTCTATTTCTGGCACCATAGAACCTGACTCTTTAGAATAGTGTCCTTTACTATTACTCTCTGTTCCGTGTGGCTCATTCACTCCTGGTCTTCTCATCCCTGCCTTAGCCATCTGCTTCCCTCCTTTGGTTTTTTTCAAGTTTAGTATAGGCTTACTATTCTAACTTTATTCACCTAGCTTTTTTTCTTTTATCATTTCTAATTTCTTTTCTTTGAAAATTCCATCTGACATATGATTGAGGTTAGAACCCACAAAGGCGGCTCTCATAATAGCATTCTCACCATATCTATTTCTAATCGCATCTATCGCCTTATCCAACTTTTCATTTTTCTTAGTGGTAGGTGTTTCAAACAAACTAAATTGATGTAATCCTTCTTCTTCTAGCTTAGTGGTATGTACCCCCAGCTGACGAATAGGCGTTTTATGATCCCATAATTCTTCAAATATTTTACACGCATAGCTATAAAGCTCTCTAGTCACGTCTGTCGCAACAGGTAAACGCATTTGATGTGAGCTTCTCTCAAAAAAAGTATCCACCATACTTACGCTCATGCAACCTGCTTGTTTCTTATCCATTCTAAGCCGAGAGGCTACTGTCTCACACAAGGATAGAAGCACTAAATGCGCATGTTCTACTGAGTCAACATCATAGGGAATGGTCATAGAATTGCCGTATCCCTTATTGGGAGCCACTTCCTTTTCCACTTTTGAAGCATCGATTCCATTGGCATATTGGTAGATGATCTCACCCTGCTTTTTGAGATGTGTTTTTAATAGCTTAATATCTGCATTTGCTAAATCCCCTATGGTTTTAATGCCTAGTCGCTTTAATACCTTTTCTGAGGAGCGCCCTACAAAGAAAAGCTCTCTTACTGGCAAAGGCCACATCTTTGTTTGAATTTCTTCTGGAAAAAGCGTATGCACTAGATTTGGCTTCTTTAAATCTCCAGCCATTTTGGCTAATAGCTTATTGCTAGAAATACCAATGTTCACTGTGAACCCCAATTCCTTTTCAACTCTATCTTTAATTACATGGGCAATGTGAAGGGGACTGCCATATAAGCCCTCGGTGCCTGTCATATCCATAAATGCCTCATCTATAGAATACTGCTCTACATCCGGCGTATATTCACTTAACAGCTGCATCAGTGCATGAGAACACCTTACATACAAGGAAAAGTTAGGCTTAACCAGTGTAAGCTGTGGGCATTTTTTAAGAGCAGCTACCACAGGTTCTCCGGTAACAATATTGTACCTCTTAGCTGCCATAGATTTAGCTAAGATAATCCCTTTGCGCTTTTCTATATCTCCCCCCACAGCAGAAGGAATATCTCTAAGGTCCACTGCTTCCCCTAAAACATTCACCCTATAGCTAGCTTCCCAACTCAAAAAAGCCGAATTCACATCTACATGGAAAATAATTGGTTTACTCATACTCATCCATCATCTCTCTCCGAACATATGTTTGATTAGATTATAGCAAATATTGCATTTTTTGTAAACGCTACATTGTAATTCATAGATTGCAGTCAAAAAGAAGCTAGCCACTAAAATAATCCTACTTTAGCCTCTAGCTTCTCTCATTTAATAGTTATTGCTTATTGGTTTATTACTTATTATTTATTCTAAGAATATACTTACTTATTAATGTATCACTCAGAACCTGTAGCTTATTACTTACTAATCTAAACTTGGAATCTGTAGCTTATCACTTGTTAATCTAAACTCAGAATCTGTAGCTTATCATCGATACTTTATAATCTATCTAAGCTTTGTTTGATGTCTTCTAGGATATCATCAATATTTTCAAGTCCTACAGACAATCTAATCATGCCGCCATCAATACCTGCAGCTTCTAATTGTTCATCACTTAACTGGCGGTGTGTACTACTAGCTGGGTGGAGTACACAAGTACGAATATCTGCTACGTGTACTACATTTGATGCAAGCTTTAAGCCGTCCATAAACTGCACAGCCTTTTCTTTTCCTCCTTTAATGTTAAAGGAAATAACCCCACTACAACCTAAAGGTAAGTATTTCTTAGCTAACTCATGATCCTTATTACCTGCAAGGGTTGGATAATTGACCACAGCTACCTTATCAGATGCCTCTAAAGACATAGCCACTGCCTCTGCATTTTCACAGTACTGCTTCATTCTCACCGCAAGAGTTTCTAAACCTAAATTAAGCAAGAAGGCTGCTTGAGCTCCTGGATAACAGCCTATGTCTCTCATCATTTGTACTCTTGCCTTAGTAATATAAGCAGCTTTTCCAAAGTTCTTGGTGTAAATCACTCCATGATAGCTATCATCTGGCTGGGTAAACTCTGGGAACCTACCATTTGTCCAGTCAAAGTTACCGCTATCAACAATAACGCCACCAACCTGTACAGCATGACCATCCATATATTTAGTAGTAGAATGTATCACAATATCTGCACCGAATTCAAAGGGCCTACATAGAATTGGCGTAGCAAAGGTATTGTCCACAATAAGTGGCACGCCATTTTTATGAGCAATACGGGCAAACTTTTCAATATCAAGCACTGCAATAGCTGGATTAGCTAGGGTTTCACCAAACACAGCTTTCGTATTAGGCTTGAATGCCTTTTGAATCTCTTCTTCTGAGGCTTCTGGGTCAACAAAAATACATTCAATTCCCAATTTTTTGAGTGTTACTGAAAAAAGATTAAAGGTGCCTCCATAAATGGTAGCTGAACTAATAAAGCTATCCCCTGCTTGTAAAATATTAATGATACTTAATAAACTAGCAGCTTGTCCGCTGGTGGTACATAAAGCCCCAACCCCACCTTCTAAAGCAGCAATCTTCTTTTCTACCGCGTCTACTGTTGGATTGGCAATTCTAGAGTAAAAAAATCCATCTGCTGATAAATCAAATAGCTTTCCAATATAATCTGTTGAGTCATAAGTATAGGTTGTGCTTTGCACAATAGGGACCACTCTAGGCTCTCCATTTTTAGGTTGATAACCCTCATGTAAGCACTGTGTTTCTATTTTCAAATTAAACCCTCCGTTCATGTGTTTGATGATCTTATTCTAGCCTAATGCTTTGCTTGATGCTTTTTTAGATTATATTGATAATATTGAATTCTGTCAATAACCTTTTTGTCTAGTATGCCTTCTTATACTGCAAACAATTAGGGCAAATAATCCTAATGCAATTAAGACCATGTTAATAAATGTAAATGTCCCTTTTATTTGGGTAAATAGACTTGCCACTTCTACAGTTTTTGGAAGCTTTAATGGATAGTTCTGCAAGAGTCTAAACACAGCTATGTTTTCTGCTAAATCAAAAAGCGTTCCCACAAACCCTACAAGTCCAATGAGCCAAAACCTCTTCATCTTAGTAAACAAGTGTTTTGCAATAAGGCTGAGTGCCATAAAATAAAAGAGTCCATAGGAAAGGGGAAATATGATATCAAGTGGAATAATATACTTCATATTAAAGGCTCTGCCCTCCTCACCTAAGGCATCTAAAATTGTATAGGCTTTTTCCACCGAATAGCCTTCAAACTCCATATCCAGTATATTTTGTCCCCCTGTGACTTCCATAAGTTTTGCTGTGCCAATAAATGATCCATTAATTAAAAAAAGCATTCCTAAGAAAAACAATAATGCCACACCTACTGTTTTTATATTAATATAGTCTCGCTTTTGCATCATCTCGCCATCCTCTCTAAACATCTACTTTTTAAGTAAAAATTGATTTAACTATCTTTGATTTAACTATCTAATGTAATTTCCAATCATTTCTTCATCTTTACACCACATTAAATTTCACTAGCTATAAAAGGGCTACCATGACCTGGATAAACCTTTTTAAGATCTAAAGCTTTTAGCCTCGCTACACTTTCTTTAAGTTTCACAAAATCACAGGCATTGGGTGCAATACTTGGTTTTTTGCCATTTGCAAAAACATCTCCTGCTATGAAGTCTCCCTCAGGTAAAAGAACGCCAATCGAACCTGGAGTATGCCCAGGAATATGTAATATTGATGCATCAAGCCCGTATTCCTTAAGGTTGTCACCTTCACCAAGTAAAATATCAGGAGAAAATTTTTCGTAGGTGCTCAGTATTTTAATGGAAACCTTTCGAATAAGGGACTTCAGAAAAAAGAAGGATATCTTTAAACTGAGCTTATCATATTTAAAGCTTTCCATGAGCTTTTCTATTTCAAGCTTCTCTACTAATTCTAAATCCCCTTGATGCATGGCTATTTTTGCTTTGTACTTTTCTCTAATAAATGCAGCATTTGCAGTATGATCATTGTCTCCATGAGTAAGTACAACCAGCTTTAAGTTGCCAGGTTTGCAACCAGCTTCTTGAAGGGCTTTATCTAAACTAGCACGCTTATCATCAAACACCTTATCCA
>JAEXBC010000070.1 GCA_023457875.1 Bacillota bacterium
CTGGTATGAACATCAGGACTTATTGTATTTTGAATAACTTCTCCTTGCTTTGGTACAATGATTCTTTCATTGGCTACAATAGGACTGGCTAAGTTAATGGCCGTTGTATCTGCTTCTTCTAAAAAACCACCACATAGCTTAAGTACATCATCTATTATAGCATTCTCTGTAAGATAATAAACCCCTGGTACACGCACTGCCCCACATATATAAACAGGCACCTTTTGAGTAGTGGTTTGGTTCTGTGAAGCTAAAGCTGCTGCTTCTTCTAAGGCTTGGGGAGTACTACTTGTAATGATTGCTTTATTTGAATTTACTAGCTGGCTACCTAAGGCCTCTTCTTTGATTAAAGCAATAGGTTCACCTCTAGTAGTGATTGCTTCGTTTGAATCTATAAGCTGACTATTTGTAGTACTTGATTGATTTGAGCTTATAAGCTGCTCTTTTGAAATAGAATGCCCTGTATCAGCTTTTTTTGAGTCCTGCATTTTAGAGTCTTGCTGACTATCTAATTGAATCCTTTGAGATGGCTGAGATTGTAAGACTATAGCTCCAATATTTAAAATTAAAATCACACCTATAATAATTATCCCTTTATAGCGCTTAACTAATTCTATCATATTATCACTCCTTATACAAAAGTCTTAACAGATTTTTGATAAATTAGACGGATTTCTCTACTAAAAACGTATAAATTCTGTTATACTAGTATCATTGAAGGGAGTTTTTTTAGAATGAAAAGAAAATCTTATTTATGTCTATCTTTAATTTTAACACTGATTATCACGCCTGTTTTAGTGCACGCTGAAGTTACGGAACCTACTATTGTAGCTGAGTCAGCCATTTTAATGGATGCTAATACTAAAACTATCTTATATGAAAAAAATGCCTACACAAGACAGTATCCTGCTAGTATTACAAAGCTCATGACAGCTTTACTTGCGATTGAAAATCTTGAGCCAACCAATACCATTACCTTTTCAAAAGAAGCTATTTTTGGTATTGAGCGAGGTAGCAGTCATATTGGTATTGATGTTGATGAACAACTTACTGTCGATCAAGCTTTACATGGTCTACTGTTGATGTCTGCCAACGAAGTGGCTAACGGTCTTGCAGAAGCCGTAGCTGGTTCTCAGGATACTTTTGCGATTCTGATGACAAATCGTTCAAAAGAGCTAGGTGCGCAAGACACCCATTTTATGAATGCTCATGGTCTACATGACGAGAACCATTATACAACCGCCTATGATATGGCTCTTATTGCAAGCTATCTATCAGATAATGAGTATTTTCTAGACATTATGAAAGATACAACTTATGAAATTCCTAAAACCAATAAAGCAGATGAAACACGACATCTTTATCAACAACATAAAATGCTTAATGCGCAAAGAGATGCGTCGATTTTTAGAGAAGACGTGATAGGCGGCAAAACAGGTTATACCGACCAGGCACGTCAAACCCTTGTTACAATTGCCAAACAGGGTGATACGACTTTAGTAGCTGTCGTTCTAAAAGCCGAAAAGGATACCATCTATTCGGATACCGCTCAGCTTCTTGATTATGGCTTTGAATCCTTCCATTCATTGCCCTTACATAGTCCGAATGAAACAATCAAAACATTACCACTATACTCTGTAAAAAGTGGACAACCCTATCAGGTTGGAAATTGTTCCGTCAGCGTAGAAAAGGACTTATCCGTTCTCGTTTCTAATGACATTTCACTTCAGAATGTACAAACGGTTTTAGACTTTCCTGAATATGTGGACATAAATGCTAAAGAAGGGGATGTAATAGGAGAAATAACCTATTACCTCAATTCAAAAATAGTTGCTAAAAATAATTTGGTATTAAAACAAGTAGTCTATAGTCCTTCTCCACAGTCTTCGCTTATACCTAAAATTGAACAGACACCGTCTTATACCATTATTTATGCAATTGGACTCGTGATTTTGCTGATCCTTGTATTTTTACTTATTTTCTTTATTAGAAAAAAACAACAAGCCTATTCCAATAGGTTGAAATTCAAAAAATTATTTAAGTAGCTACCTAGGCAAAAAGGCTGCTAGACTAAGGATTCTTTCCTTAGCCTAGCAGCCTTTTTGTAGTCAATCCGCAAGTAAATCAATTATCTTTGCATCTTGCCACAAACGTGACAAGCCATAAAACGCAGCATTTTCTTCATCTAAAATGTGAACAATAATCTCACCATAGTCTAATAAAATCCAATTTGCAGAATGATAACCTTCTTTGTGAATGGGATTAATTTCATCTTCTGCAAGTGAGGTTTCCACTTCGTCGGCAATGGCTTTTGTTTGTCTTACATTGGAAGCCGTGGCTATAATAAAAAGATCTGCCAACGGCGTTAACCCCTCCACATCTAAAATATCCATGCTGATAATCTTTTTATTATCTATAATCCTAGCAATTTGTTTTGCGAGTTCATAAGTTCGTCCCTTCAAATTAGAAAACTCCTCCTTCAATATCTTACATTAATTATCAAATACCTTATAATACGCTAATAATTCATGGGTAATAGGATGAACCTCTTGTTTTAATATATTGGTAACATAATTATAAGAGGAACTAAGGGCTTTATACATGGCACGATTTAAATTATACTGCGCGTAATGCTTAATTTGTTCCTTTCCCTTATAGGAACTTCTTCCCTCTTCTGTCATGTCAGCTAAATAAATGACTTTTTCTAAATCGGTCATGTTTAATCTGCCTACCGTGTGATATTTTATACTATTAATAATGGATGCTTTATGAATACCCAATTCATTTTCTAAAATTGCGGCACCAATCTTGCCATGCGCTAAATGTAAATGGCTCTTTTCAAACTCATCTAATTCAATATGATATAGTGCGCATAATCTTAAGCTCTCTTCCATAGGTAATTCTTTTGCGATATCATGGAATAATGCAGCAATAAAGGTCTCATCATAATCTAAGCCATTTTGCTTGGCATACTCAAGTGCCATCTCAACTACACCCCTTGTATGGGCATATCGCTTTGGCGATAATCTAGAAGCGACATAATTATACATTTTTTCTTTTTCTTGTTCTGTCAGATGGATATCATAATTATAAAGCCCATGCTTTTGAATATAATTTTCTACTTCTTGTGGCACCAGATACTTAATAGGTTTCGTTTCATTAATACGCTTTCTGATGTCAGAGGAGGAAATCGCTAGAGCTGGAACTTCTAAAAAATGTATGTTAGTTTCATACTTCCTCTTTAATGTGTCAATCTGCCTTAACAGTTCTTGTTTATTGTAACCTGGCCTAGTCACTGCCACAAATTCGCAAATTTGTAGTAACTCTTCGCATTCCTTCCAACCCAATATTTTATGAATCGCATCTGCTCCTGTAATAAAGTATAACCTTACCGATTCACCATAAATACGCCTGAGTTCTTTGATTGTGTCAATCGTATAGGTAACACCCTCCCGATCAATTTCAATCCGTGAAACCTTAAAATTAGGATTCGCTGCTGTCGCTAAAACAGTCATCAAATAGCGATGTTCAGTTGTTGTCATATTAATATTTGATTTATGGGGTGGATGGCCTGTAGGCACGAATAACACCTCATCCACACCAAACTCATGTCTCACCTCTTGGGCTGTTACAAGATGACCGATATGTATCGGATCAAAAGTCCCACCCATAATGGCTATTTTCCGTAATTCTTTTGGTTTATACATGGAAATCTCCTTAATTTGCTTCAATGTCTTTTGCGTGATGGTTCTGCTTTAATTCTATTCTATTATACTCTATTCTATATAAAATGAAATGATAAATAAATGCAAGATAAATCCCAAAAAAGATACTTAAAGCAATTGCCATAAGTATCTTTTCACTATACTAATGTGATTTTGGGATTTTTCTTATTAGGCTTATAAAGAACAATCTTTTTACCAATAACTTGTACAACAATTGACCTTGTTCTCTCAGCTAACATATTGCCCATTTCAGTCGGATCATCCATGCAGTTTTGCAAAACACTAATTTTAACAAGTTCTCTAGCAGCAAGTGCCAAACTGACAGCTTCAGTCACTTCAGGTGTCAAACCATTTTTACCAATTTGAAAAATAGGCTCTGTCTTCTGTGCTAAAGATTTTAAATATGCTCTTTGCTTGCTTGTAAGCGTCATAAAGCATCTCCTTTCTACTTAAAGTAGTCAAACTCTAAATCATATATATTGACAGTGTCGCCTTCTTGAATACCTGCATTTTCTAAGGCTTCAATAATGCCTTTCTCACGGAGATAGCGTTGGAAGAATGCAAAGCCTTGTTCTGTATCAATGGCTGTATATCCCATCATGCGCTCAATGCCCTTACCTTCTACCACATAATAGCCTTCGCTTGGAGTTTCAACAGTAAATGGCTCATTTGCCATCTGACTGATTTCTTCAAATTCAGGTTCAAAAATAATATTTTCAGTAGGTACCGTTTCTAGAAGCTCTGCTACCTCTTTTAATAATTCTTGTAGGTTTAGATTACCTGCTGCAGAAATAGGTAGCACCTTAACACCTTTTGGTTCAAATTCAGCCTTCAAACGCTCAATGTTTTCCGTGCAATCTCCTATATCTACTTTATTTGCTACAATAACTTGCGGTTTATCCTTTAAAATATCTGCATTAAAAAGCTCTATTTCCTTTTGAATGGCATAGATATCCTCCACAGGGTCTCTGCCTTCACTACCAGCAGCATCTACCACATGAACAAGGACTTTGGTTCTTTCAACGTGACGCAAAAAGTCATGACCAAGGCCAACACCCTCTGCAGCTCCTTCAATTAATCCTGGAATATCTGCCATCACAAATTGCTTCCCATAAGGATTTGTTACAACACCTAAATTAGGGGCTAGCGTAGTAAAATGATAATTAGCAATTTTAGGTTGTGCATTACTCACCATGGATAATAAGGTGGATTTTCCAACATTCGGATAACCTACTAAACCTACATCTGCAATCATCTTAAGTTCTAGAATAAGCCAATACTCTCTAGCTGGTTTACCCTTTTCTGCATAGCGA
>JAEXBC010000071.1 GCA_023457875.1 Bacillota bacterium
ACTTTGTATGGTATTAAAATACGCTTTTCGTTCACTTAATATCCTATGTGAAACCTCTTCATCAATAAGTTTCGCCTTATCCTCTTGATCATCTGTTTCTATACCATGGGCTTGTTTATATGCTTCGATATCTTCCTGAGTCACTGTTGTTAAAACATCATCTGTGCTATATCGTACAATCCAGTCCCTTACATAACCAGCTGCATCAATAAGACCTTGCCTAAAATTGTCTGTTTCATAGACACTTGTCTCATCAGGCAAAATTTGATATCTTATAGAACTCAACATAAATACAAATACCGCTATGCAAAAAACGATTACAGCGCTAGCCTTTAGCACTTTACTATACATTAATTTTTTCCACCAAATAACCACTGCCCCACACCACCTTTATGTATTTAGGTTCTTTGGGATTAATCTCAATTTTTTCTCTTAGCCTGCGAATATGAACCGCCACCGTATTTTCTGGCGCATAAGCAATATCATTCCATACATTTTCATAAATTTGCTTCATGGATAATACCTGTCCCATATTGGTCATAAGGTATAAAAGAATCTTATACTCTGTAGGCGTCAATCTAACCGGCTCACCTTCGATGCACACACATCCCGTCTTGATATCGAGGGTAAGTTCCCCTGTAGAAAGAAGCTGGGGTGTTCTTTGCATAGCGCCAAGGGTAGTATAACGCCTTAGCTGTGATTTGACTCTCGCCAATAACTCAAAGGTATTAAAGGGCTTTGTTATATAATCATCTGCACCTAGGTTAAGACCTGCAATTTTATCAATATCCTCACTTTTAGCTGACAGTATAATGATAGGAATATTCTTGTCTTGCCTGATCTTTAATGTAGTAGAAAGGCCATCTAGTCTCGGCATCATCACATCCATTAAAATCAGATGGACCTCTTGCTTTTCTATCACTTCTAAGGCTTCTTCCCCATTATATGCACGAAGCACTTTATAACCTTCTTTTTGAAGATGAAGTGCTAACGAATTAACGATAAGCTCATCATCATCACATACCAAAATGGTAAACGTCATACCTTATCCTCCACTCTACTTTTTAGCTTACTTTGTTGAAATTAATCCCTTTTCACGATTTCATTGTATAGGACATATCTTAAAAAGGGCTTAATAAAATCATTACGGTTTCTTAAGAATCCATTTGAATTTTACTAATTGTATTATTTTCACTTACAAGGATTGTAGCCGTATCCTTTTTGAGCTTTACAATCTGGCTCATGCCATCCTCACTTGTACTAATCACATAATTCCTATCTTCATCTTCTTTATCCCATGGGTGCATCTTTCTCATTTCGAACTCATAAAAATCAATTTGTTTAAGCAAATCATTTTTTACTAATTCTCTATCACCAGTATCCACATTAACCCTGTACAACAAAGCTGGCATTTGCTTTCTTAATTCAGAACTTACATCAGTGGGATGATTTTCATAATCCATAAAATAGATCCACTTACCAATCTTCACGTCGTGATTTGACTTATTGTCCTGCTCCCAATCCATAGGAAAAGCTTCTGCCAGCTTCGTCGTACTTCCTGTATGAGGATTGAGATGATATATTGCCCCACCATTCTCCAGATAAATACCATTCTCGTCTGACCCAATAACCTCTCCCTTAGCCTTTTGCTGATATGTTTCTTTATCTAGCAGCACAGATATGCCATCTTGACTTGTTGCTTCATGAGAAACTTCAATATAATGCTCATTTGCCTTGGCACCTATATAACACGCCTGAGTATCCCCGAAAGATAAGATACTTTTTACTCTACCCAATGCTATTTCTAAATCAAATAATTCCACATAGGAACGCATATAATCTGCTATATGAAAATATACATGCCCTTGCCTTACATCTGTTATGCAGCTTTTTATATCCTGTACATCTTGAAGAACACCTTTATTTTTATCTTTAAGATAATCATCAGCATGAATAAGCACCTTTTCATTACCCTTTTGGTCACATGAATAAATAGATAAAGCGTTCATTCCCTCTAGCATAAACACCGGCGTATCATATATAAATTCATCATTATAGATGAACAAATTGCCTATACCTCTTCGGGATAACTTAATATCTTGCATCGTCTCTAAATCTATGGCATGAGTGATTTCAAAGCCCTTCTCCGTATAAATAAGCCATTTTTTCTTTGTGATCTCATCCATGGTGATCCTATAAGCATTATCAATCTCTTCTGAAATACATTCTGATTTTACGCCTTCAATATCACCTTTATATAACCTATTTTGATAGGTAAAATAAATCGCTTCCTCTGTTTGCCCTTGTGCCTGTACATAATCCCAGAAAGAATCTTCTCCAAAAGCATATAATTTCTTTTTATCCTTGCCTTCACCAGTCACACGATAAATGCCATCAGCCATACTATAATAAATCCACTCATCTCGTTTTTCTGGATTCTTTTTAAAAACCTTTATATCCTTTACGTCAAAATCACATTGCTTTTTAATAAAATGGCAATATATAAAGCCCCCAGCAGCTAGTACTAAACCTAGTATAGTAACTTTTACTATAATTTGTTTTTTCACCATATGTTACCCGCTTTCATTTCTATTTGTATATCGTGTGAAATTTTCAAAAATGATTTTATCACATATTTGCCATAACATAATGGTTATTATATTTTCTTAAGAATTCATCTGTGGATAGAGGGAAAGTTATTCCATCTATTCACAGCTTGTCTACTAACAGTTTATCCACATCTTTATGTAATCTATCAACATTTTGTGAACAACTTTTTGCGTATTGTGGATTACTAACAAAACAAAAACTTAAAAATATTTTTCACAAATTTATTATTTTTACACAATCTTTATTTCTATTTACCTATTCATTTGGATATAACGCCTATTTCCTTTTTTATTTTGTCATGATGGCCCTTCTGCTTTTGTTTATTATTTAACATATAATCCCCCATAAATCCCCTCGATATGTGCTACATTACTTTTAATTTCCAGCTTATTAGTGCTTATTACAAAGCTTTACCCCTCTTTCTAATTTGACAACAAGTACATTAAGTGCTACGATTACAGTGTAGTAACAATATAGTTAATATTAATTAATACGATTTCAATTTTGGTTTATTGCAACTTGGATTGTTAAATTTATAACAATAAGTTAAGCATACCTAATTAAATATATCTATTATAAGGAGGATATTAAAATGTCAGAAAACAAAAAAGTTAAAGAACAGACACCTCAAGTTGACGCAGTTAAAATGGTTGATGAGTTAGTTAAAAAAGCAAAAGTAGCACTTGATGAGTACATGAAATTGGACCAAGAACAAATCGATAATATTACCCAAGCCATGGCTCTTGCTGGTCTTTCAGCGCAAATGAAGCTTGCTAAAATGGCTGTTGAAGAAACTGGTCGCGGTATCTTTGAAGATAAAGTAACAAAGAACATCTTTGCAACAGAATATATCTACCACAGTATTAAACACGAAAAAACAGTTGGTGTAATTGAAGATAATGAAGATGAAGGCTATATTGAAATTGCTGAGCCCGTTGGTATCGTAGCAGGTGTTACACCTACAACTAACCCAACTTCAACTACTATGTTTAAAGCAATTATTTGTGCAAAAACACGTAACCCTATTATCTTTGGTTTCCACCCAGCAGCTCAAAACTGTTCTCGTGAAGCTGCCATGATCGTAAGAGATGCAGCGATTAAAGCAGGAGCTCCTGAAGGCTGTGTACAGTGGATTGATGTACCTTCTATAGATGCAACGAATGCACTTATGAATCATCCTGATGTAGCAACTGTTCTTGCAACAGGTGGTTCTGCAATGGTTCGTGCAGCATACTCTACTGGTAAACCAGCTCTTGGTGTTGGTCCTGGTAATGTTCCTGCATTTATTGAAAAAACAGCTAACCTTGAGCAATCACTTACAGACCTTATTCTTTCAAAATCGTTTGATAATGGTATGATTTGTGCTTCTGAGCAAGCAGCTATTATTGAAAGTCCTATTTATGATAAAGCTGTTGCATTTATGAAATCAAAGGGTTGCTACTTTGCAACTAAAGAAGAAATCAAAAAACTTGAGCCAATCGTTATTGACCCTGTTCGTATGATGGCTGGCCCTGCTATCGTTGGAAAAAATCCTGTTGATATTGCAGCTTTA
>JAEXBC010000072.1 GCA_023457875.1 Bacillota bacterium
CTGTTGGAGCTGCTTGACTTGCAAGTTTATCGAATTCTGCATTAGCTGTAATAATACCACTTTGTACAAGTGCTGATTTTTCCATAGTCTTATTAATTACATATGGGTTGAATAATTCTGGGACGATTACGTCACCTAGTTTTGTAGTTGCCATGTCTATACACTTCCTTTTCTTTATTAAATATTAAGCATTATACCTGCTGCCGCCGCTAATTCCTTTGCCTGTGCAGGATTTTCTTTAAATAATTTTCCTTGCTCCGTTAAGTTAAATGTTTCTTTCGCCCAAGGATTAGCAAAAGAACCTCCTTTGCCACCTACAGGATTGTAACCTGTCATCTTGGCTCCTGTCATAAATAGATGTGCCATTGTCTCATTTTCTTTGTAGGGTTTAATAGTTTCTTCAAGTCCGATAACTTTGCTATCTTTATCAAAGGTAAACTTATCAACCCCACCATGCTTAAAGATAAGATAATCGACATCTTTTACCCCAGCTTCCTTTAGTGCTTCTTTAAGCGCATAGGATTTTGCTGTATTAACTGCTTCATCCTTCAACTTTTGTATGGTAGTTTCATGATCTTTAATAGTTTGTTGTAGTGTCTCATTATCTCCATTGGCTTTCTTTAAGTCATCAATTGTCCTATTAGCTGTTTTAAGCTCTGAGCTTACAGTATTAAAAGTTTCTTTAGGCACCGCATTCTTGGGAAACTCTACACTTATTTGCTTCATAACTGCATCAACGTCTAGTTTTCCTTCTGTAATTTGTGCTGCTTCTAAAATCTTCTTTAACCATTCCATTTTCTATTACCTCCAATAGCATATTTATACTGGTTGCTCCCAGTTAGGAGTACCTTTGTTCTTTATGCCCTACAAATCTGTAAAAAGGGCAAAATAAAAAGCACTTATTAAAGTGCATTCGTTCGACATATTATTTAATTTTCTTGTACTATAATCTATTTGTAGAGCCCAAATAAACATTACCAACGAGGTGATTAAATGCCAAAAAGAGTTTCAGTTACACAAGAAAGCGATACAGGAAGAAACACACGCTTTCATGATAACTTTACTGGTCAAGATATGACAAGAAACCAATTTGTAAACGCAATAAAAAGCGGCAGTTACGATAACTATCATATACGAAACATAAATGGAGTAGAAACGCCAGTCTCTAATCCTGATTCAACTAGAAATAATAATTTAGGCTAGTACTTACTATATGGGCTCTACTTTCACCTCATACCCATCCTTTTCGACAATCTCGGTATCTGAAATTACAGCCACTACCTCGTCACCCTTCAGAATCACAATTTGCCCAATATTAGACTCATTAATAACCATTCTTATCATCCTCTCTTAAATTTAAGTATAAAAATAGCACCTACTCAATTAATATAAGTAAGTGCTATTTTAATCAATATCTACTATTACACCATCTCCTAATAGTTGACTAAGCTTATCAGTCTTTACATTCTCAACTTTCTCATCATACCATACCTGATAATAATGATAATTCGGATACTCGTTATCTTCTTCAGAAAGCTTTCCATTATACTCAATAACTATAGATTCATCTTTTCTTTTCAGCCAATCATTACTTTCTTCAACAACTAATATAGTTTCTTTGACTACACAAAATGCATCTGTGATTGCTCCTATAAGCTTATCCGCCATTAGTTTATTCTTTGCAAATAAATTACAACCATACATTATAGAATTCCTCCTTTTCTTAAAATATCTTTCATTCTTTCTATATCGGTATCTTTTGCACCCATATTATATAATATATTCTGCAAGTTAGGGTTATTTTTTTCTGTTTTTATTTTTACAAGCCATCCATATTCTCCCCTATTTAAAGTTATAAATCCGTCACCATCTACAGGATGAAATATATTATCATGATAAGTATATGTTCTATTACCAACAACATACATTCCATTTACTTTATTATATAACCCTTTTTGAATACATTCAATATCCGCTAGATAATCTACACCAGGCATTATAATTGTATTTGTATTTTTCGCCGTAGAGTTCTTGCCCAATGAAGTTAGGACATGTCTTTCTTTTTTTGGGGGCTTCACCTTCTGTAATTTTTTAAGTTCTTTATCTACTTCTGGTCTTTTCACATATTCTTTATACCATTCTTTAAAAGTCATATCATCAGGGACATAGAATTGCCTTCCTGACTCATCTCTTGCAATTCGTTCACCAAAATTATCATCAAAATATGGAATAGTTGTTGTTCTACACCAACAATGAAAAGGTGGAGCTGTTAGTCCTGGCTCATACTCACTCATTTTAAATACTTTACCATCTAGATCTTGGCATATTTCAGAAGTTCGACTATCTAGTGTTGCACATATTTCATATTTTTCTACACCAAGATCGTTAAAACAATCTCGTTGACTAGCAGATGCAAAAAAAGCTGATTCAGTCATTACTAACCTTCCAGCTCTTGTTCTACTCGTATTGAATTTATCTGCTATTCTTTTGATTGCTTTATCTGGTGCTCTCCCCATGATAATACTTTGGGTAAGTTCTGTATGAAGCGTATTAACTAAATCACCTTTAGCTTTCCAAATCCTATCACTAAAGTTACTTCCATCAGCGGTCCATGGCTTAGATAATACTTGAGTTAGTCTATTTGAGTCCAGTGCTGGTATCGTCCATCCAACATTTAAACCTCTTTGTATTTCAAATGCTGAATGATAGTAGCCACCTTCATAGATAGCTTTAAGTGTGTCACTTAATCCGTTATGTTGATTTTGATAAAGTGATTCTACCGTTTGCCTTAGTTGTATCTCTAAAGCTTCTAATCTTGAAATATGAACTCTAGCAGAAGCATTTTCAAGCTCCTTCATCCATATACCATTTATCGCATTTTCTCTGCCATACTTTATGTACTCATCTAAATTCCAGTTAAATTCTTCAAGTTCTTTTCCCTTAAGCCATTTTTTAGCTTCTGCCATACCAATGCCATTATTATCAGCTATCCTACCATACCATCTAGCCATTTGTGATTCTATATCGTTTATAGCCTTACGATACTCTTTATCAAGTTGTTTATAATACTCTTCTCCTTTAATAAGTTGGGCTTCTTCTAGTTGTTCAAATCGTTGCTTCCAGTAACTATTATTCTTCGCCATCTATATCAGCACCTTTGCTTTTATTAAAGGCATTCTTATAATCATTGACTTTTTCTTCTTCCTCCTGCTCTTCTGCCTTTATTTGTTTCTCTTCAACTGCTATATCTTCTACAAGTGGATGAGCCTTTCGTATGGATTTCTTAGAAACAATATCAACAGAGTTTTGACATATTTGAGATTGCTCTAAATCGTTTTGGATTGCTGCTCTTGTCCAAGTCTGAAGCACTTGTTTGCACTCAATATTCAAATGCTTACAAATAGCTCTGACTAAAGTACCAAATCCTAATCTAAACTCTGTTTCCATTAAGCCTGCTTTAAGCTCTAAAAGAGAGTAAAGATATTTAAGTGCAACACCTGAAGCATTTCCAAAGTTGCTTGGTTCAGGGTCAATCCCTTGCCCTTGTTCAAAGATGGCTTTACGTGTCATGGTAAGTATTTTGTCTCGGGCTTCAACGGGTATGTCAATTGTAAGAGTTTGTACCCCCGATTTATCATCAGGACCATTACTCTCAGTCTTAATGGTCTTATACTTCTTTATGTTACTTAAAAACTCTGATAAACTCTCACCCTCATAGTTTGAAAGTATAAATATTATCTCCTGAATATCTTCTAGATCGTTTGCAAAACCACTGTATACTTTATCATAAGTATCTATTAGTTCCTTAACATTCTCTAAATCATTCATTTGCACATCATTATTAAAAAATGGTATAAAGGGTACCATCCCAAAGTCATGCTTTAGTATATCAGATTGCTCTGTTGTACTTGTATCAACTAAAAAGGTGCTAAACATACAAAAGGTTTCTAGCCCCTCATCTATCGTGTGACTTGATAGTTTTCTAAAGGTCTGGCATTCTTTATCTGTCCAATACTCATAAATATCATAGCTATCACCCAAATCATCTACCTGCTTATACGTCCTCAATACCGCTAATAATGTTTCTTCTAAATCACTTCCCCATACTGGGATAATCTGCTTACTATCTACAACACCATATTTAAATTCATTGTCTATGTTTTTCCATATATGGAGCCATGCTATAGAGCTATTAGAAGCATTAACGCAAAGCTTCTTACAAACTTTAGGCCACTTGTCACCTAGTGTTTCACTTATTGCTCTATTAAAGTTTTCAGTTCCCACGTCAAACAAAGGGGGATAAGTAAACATATATGCCGCTTTTTGGTTTACAAGTAAACCATGAAAATTGTGAGGCACCTTATTATCTGCATTTCTAAGGGGATTTTCTGCCTCAGCTTCACTTGTCTTGACTTTTGAAAGAATATCATTTTTGCCTTTATAATACCTTTCAGCTATCATTGATTTTATAACTAAATCTGAATGGCCTTGCGTATGTTTTTTTATTACTTTCTTAGCTACTTCTAATTCCAATTTATACACCTCCTTTATCTTAATACTGAAATTGCTGCCTTATGTATCATATCATCTTCAAGCGCATATCTTGTTGAGTCTATTGTGTGGTTGTTTTTATCTGGGTATTCTCCCTTTGGATTACCTTGGCTATCTACCTCTAACTCATATCCCAGAAATTCTCTTGCATGGTTAGGTGCTCTTTCTTTGTCGATTATAATTTCTTCTATCTCCTCTGATAAAAACTTAACCCCATGCTCTACTGAGTCAGGTCCTTTTTTTGCACCTCTTATTTTTATTAGCCCTAATTTTTTAAACTCACTTATTGTCCTGGGTTCTGCCGAATCAGCTATAATTGTTTTATTGTAAAAGCCTATCTTGCTAATTTCCTCAACAGCTTTACTGTTTCCTAGTTTGCATTTATAAACTTCCCCGAAAATAAATAATCGCTTACGCTTTTTGTCATAATGACATAACGTAAACGATAAGGGGTCAGCCCCATAACCAAAGTCCAGGCCTTGTCTAATGCGGTCAAATATCTTTATTTCATCATCAGTAATCTTTCTAATAACCACATTAGTAAATACTTCTAAGCCTGTGCCTGTTACTGCGCCTAAATAGTCATGCTCATACTTAGTGGGCTTAGTAGCTTTTAAGTGTTCAGCTTCAATTATGAATTGCTCGCCCAGCCATTCTTTTGGTACGGTTAAATAAGTGCTATGATGCACAACCTTATCTGACCTTTCATCTAACACTTCCATGTTGGTCCAATTTCTTTGACTTTCTGGTGGATTGAACGAATAAAACACTAAGAACTTAGGCCCACCACGCATAATGGACTGGTTGATATTGCGTATCTTATCGTAGTTTTCAAATTCATCTACTTCCTCATACCAAATGTACTTAATCCATCCCTTTGATACTTTAGTAGACTTTAATTTCTTAGGCTTGTCAGCGCCCTTGAAAAGTACCTGTTGTCCAGTTTCCTCATAGATAAGCCTAAGAGGAGAAAGCTTTATTTTCCATTGGTTACTTACCCCTAATTTATCTATGGCCCATATCATTTGTTCAAATACAGAACCTTCTAAGGTGTCTTTAACTCGTCTAATCACTAGAGCATTACTCATGATGCCTTTTTCTGCATCATCCATCATTTTCAGGATTATGCTTTCACTGATAAAAGATGATTTTGTAGATCCACGCCCACCTTTAAGCCAATGGTGAGTGAATTTTTCTTCCCATACCTGCCAAAATAGTTCATAGAAAGATGGTGCTATGCAGTCCGTTAAGTTAACCGCCATTTGCATCACCTATTTTCGGTATGTCTATATTGATAGTTACTCCCTTGTCACCAGCTTCTACCTCTAACTTTTCAGTAAATAGCCTGTATCTCTTTCCAAGCAATTCAGCGGCCTTAGTCCTGTCCTGAAGAGAAGCATCTAAATCAAATTGGTCTTTTTCTTCCCCTCTCATAACCTTGGTAAGATACTGTAAGACTTCTTCTGGCTTGGCAATACGTTCTGACTCAATTTGCTTTCTGCGCTCATTTAAGTATTGCTTTATGCTATCATTTGCTATCAATCTTGATGCATTTGCTCTAGCACCCTTTTTGTTATAGCCCGCTTTAATATAAGCTTCTGTGGCATTCCCTAATTCCAAGTAATAGTCACAAAAAGATTTCTGTTTATCGGTAAGTTTACTCACTGTTATCACCTGCTTTCAGTAACTCTATAAGCACCTTAAGGAGGTCAATTTTATTGTAAACAGTTGCTATTGCATCTTTATTCCTAAATCCAGGAGAACCATAATGCAGTACATACTTGGTACAAGCCCCGTTGTCTGTATAAAATTGCTCTTGATTAATCAGTGGCATTAAACCTTTTGCGTTAAGAGCTTTTTTAACTTTGTTTAATGCCTTATTCACATTGGCCATACGCCACCTTCCTTTCTTTGCAACAAAAAAGGTACCTACCGGGGAATTTGTAAGTACCTTTTTGGTATAAAACTATTTTTCTTTTAGTATAGCATATACAATATGCTACACAAGACAATAAAAAGACAACAAAAAGACAATTACTCCCACAGCTTAATACCATCTATTCCAAATAGTAGAACGCTTAACTCCTCTATTGCTTTTTTATGATCATTCTTGACAGTCCCCACACTACAGTTGTTTTTTTCTGCTATCTGTTCCATTGTAAGCCTATCTGCTTCCAAATACATACTTTCTATCACTTTGTATTTTCTAAGCTCATTACCCCCGCCTACTTCTGCTGTTAACCTGTAGTGGTTTAATAATCTGTCAATGTGCTTAACAATTATTATTGTCCGTCCTCTGGTCCTAAGAATAGATTTTATGTAAGTATTATCATTTGATCCAAACCCCTTATCAATTTCTCCAGTTATCTCATCATGCTCTATTTCTCCTATGCTAGTTACTGCAGATTCATAATGTTGCTTAAGTTTTCGATAATTTCTAAGTAATAACTTTGTATTGTATAGCCTTTTATCATAAGGTTTTTTAGTATTATCTGCCATACCCACACACTCCTTTCTTGTATAATGCAATTCTAGCTTTTACTGCTTCCATTAAGGCGCTTTGCCCTTTGTCTTTATTTTTAAGTGCTCTTATTACCTGTTCGTCTATAGTGTCTTTAGCTACTAGATGATGGACTATAACACTCTCCTGTTGACCTTGCCTGTATAATCTTGCATTAGCTTGTAAGTAAAGCTCTAGACTCCATGTAAGCCCATACCATACAATTATGTGCCCTCCTGCTTGTATGTTTAGACCATGGCCTATACTTGCTGGATGTGCTAAGACTAACCCTATTCTGCCTTCATTCCAATCCTTGAAATCTTCTTTTGTCTCTAGGCTCCTTGGATTTAGACTTTTAAATTCTTCCTTCAGTGCTTCATAATCATGTTTAAAATTATAAAACACTAGAAGGGGCTGCTCCTGGCTGGTGTCTATTATTTCTCTTAAGGCCTCTAATTTACAATCATGTAAATGGTATACTTTCTTATCCTCATCATACAAATTACCATTAGCCATTTGAAGAAGTTTGCCTGCTACAACTGCAGCTGTGCCTGCTGTAATATCTTCGCCATTAAGATCAATAACCTGCTCCTTCTCAAATTCCCTGTATTTTTTAAATACATCTTCTGGAAGTCTTATCTCTATAAAGTTATCAATACGTTCAGGCATTTTAAGATGGTCTTCTGCTTTCATACTCACACAAATGTCACTTATAGCTTTATGTATGGCTCTTTCAGCCCCTTCTTTAAGGTCCCATTTATATGTCACATAGCCTTGCCCACTAACAGGATAAAAGTATCTGTCTTTATAGGCGCTAGCTGTTTTGCCTAAGCGTTCTCCGCGGTCTAGTAAATACATTTGTGGCCACAGTTCTATAAGGCTATTAGGTGTGGGCGTTCCTGTAAGTCCTATCACTCGTTTAATCAAAGGCGTTATCTTTTTTAGGGCTTTAAATCTTTTTGACTTGGTATTCTTAAAGCTACTAAGCTCATCTATCACCAATGCATCAAAAGGCCATTTTATCTTGTTCTCTTGGAGATACTCTATAAGCCATACAACATTATCGCGCCCCAGTGTGTAAATATCTGCTGGTGTATGTAATGCCGCTACACGTTGTTTTTGCGTTCCAGCTATCACCGATACCTTAAATCCTTTCAAATGGTCCCATTTCAGTACCTCATCACCCCAAGTATTTTCAGCTACACGCTTAGGTGCTATAACAAGCACCTTGGATACATCAAAACTATTAAACATTAAATCGTCTAAAGCGGTTAGTGTGCATGAAGTCTTGCCTTAGTCAACCTAACCCCATATCTAAAAACAATCCGCATTTAGGCTTACTAAGTATCCAGTTAATCGAAAATTGTTGATAACTATGTGGGTTAAATCTCATTGGGTACCACCCCCTCTAAGAAGAACTTGTTTTCCAATTTATGAAACTTTGCATGCTGTTGTTGATTTTTAAACACCTTTAAATTATTAGGCGCATTGTTTCTTTTGTTCCCATCAATGTGATGTACTACCTCTCCCTGCATTAACTTTCTTCCCAGTATTTGCTCTGCTCTAATTCTATGCTCATGCCTGCCTTTAATTTTTCTATACCCATCACCCGCCCCAGTATCTAATCTTGCTTGTCTTACTTTTTCTTTCACTTCATCAGTCATGCGGCTTGGGTTAAGTTCTTTATTTAGGTTTGACATCTTAATACTTAAATACTTCTTAGAACATTCCCTACTACAAAATATATGCTTAAAAATTTCACATGGATATCGTTCTAATTCTTTACCACATTCCTCGCAAATTACTTTCACCTTTGGCATTTCAAAACACCTCTCTTATCACTTTTTCTATACTTTCATAGCTATCTACTATGAAAACACTTTGCCCCATATGCCTTAATTCTTCTATACGTTTTTCTTGTAGCTTTCTAGGCTTTTTGCCTGGAGCTTTAACTTCCACGAAAGCAGCCATACCATAGGCCCCTATTATTAACCTATCTGGCGTTCCTGCTATCCCCGTACATGCCAACTTTAGAATAATTCCGTTGTTGGCTTTTACTTTTTCAACAAGCTTTTTTTCAATATCTGATTCTCTCATTTTTTCACCTACTCTTAAAGTAACTTTTTCTCGCGCGCACGCGCGTATACGCTCAAACGTGCGTTTTACGTGTGTATATCTCTATTAATATACTCTTTTTACCTTAAATAAGGATTTTTTGTTACCTTTGTTACCTTTTTCTATAAACCTTTGATAACCAATGCTTTAGGCAGTAACATTTTAGGCAACATTTAAGGTAACAATTTTTTATATATACTTTTTGTTCTCCTAATATATGGGTAACAGAATTTTGCCCTTTTAAAATGTTACCTATTTTGTTACCTATTTTGTTACCTTCCTAAATCCTCTTTGAGTTCCATAAAAACCACCAAATTTAATAGTCTTTTCGCTATACTCCCAACCCTCTATATTTTTTAATAGGCCATTTATAACTTTTACATCATAAGCAGATCTACTTGTTAAATCGCCTTTGAATAATTCACACCATACTTCAAGGGCGCATACCTTATCACGCATAATGAAGTCCTCAGGTTCACCAAACTGATTACTATGTATGTAATCTCTCCTTGCC
>JAEXBC010000073.1 GCA_023457875.1 Bacillota bacterium
TTTTATAATTTACTATGTATTATAATTTAATAAAATGACTACGTAGGGGGGAAATAAGGTGAAAAAAATAGTTTCTTTAGGTATGGCTTTGGTATTATTCGTTAGTATATGCCAAGTGCAACTTATGGCAGCAACTAGCAATCAGGAGATGCGAGGGGTCTGGATTTCTACAGTATATAACTTAGATTATCCTAGCACTAAAAATAATATAGAATCACAAAAAAGTGAGTTTATCCAAAAGTTAGATGCCTTACAACAACTGGGCATTAACGCAGTATTTGTTCAAGTGAGGCCAAAGGCAGATGCATTATACTTTTCAAGTATTAATCCTTGGTCAGATGTGTTAACAGGTACACAAGGTAAGGATCCAGGCTATGATCCTTTAGCCTTTATGATAAACGAGGCACACAAAAGAGGAATGGAATTTCATGCATGGCTCAATCCATATCGTGTAACTACGTCAGGAACAGATCTAGCTGTTTTATCAGTTAATCATCCAGCAAGGTTAAATCCTTCTTGGACATTTGCATATAATAATGCCCTATACTACAATCCACAGGTGGAGGCAGTGAAAGAGCATATTGTAGCGACTGTAACAGAATTAGCAATTAATTATGATATGGATGGCATTCATTTTGATGATTACTTTTATCCTTCCTCCTATCCACTTCCCGCTGGCGAGAGCAGAGATGGCGCGGTAGCCAATGGTAGGCGAGAGGCTGTAAATGATATGGTCCATCGTGTAAGTAATGCAATAAGAAGTGTTAATAAGACATATAATAAAAAGATTTCCTTTGGAATTAGTCCTGCTGGTATTTGGAAAAATAGTACTTCAGATGCTACAGGTTCTAACACATCAGGAAACGAAGCGTATTACTCTATCTATGCAGATTCAAGGACATGGATCAAAAATGGTTGGGTAGATTATATAGCACCACAAATCTACTGGAAAATTGGACATGCTAAGGCCGACTATAAAACTTTAGTGGATTGGTGGAGTAATGAAGTTGCAGGGACAAATGTTAAATTATACATTGGACAAGGCATTTATAGTGATGAGGTGGCAAGCCAAATAGATGCTCAGCTAGTGGTGAATCAAAACAATGGACAAGTAAAAGGAAGCATTTACTTTAGCCTGAGAGATTTACTCAATAATCGTATGCAAAGCAAGGATAAAATTGCACTTGCTTACCAAGCTCATCCGGTATCAGGAGCAGGAAGCACAGGTAGTAGTACGACAACAAGCACAGGCATCGTGGCACTTGCCACGGCAGTTGGAAAGACAGGAACTGTAACAGCCTCTACCCTTAATATTAGGGCAGGTGCACGAGTTGATAGGGCTGTAGTTGCAAAGGCTACCAGTGGCACAAAACTCACGATTTTAAGCACTCTAGGAGAATGGTATAAGATAAAACTTTCAAATGGTCTAGTAGGCTGGGCAAATGCCGCTTATATTCATGTCAATACAGGTACAACGACCACGGCTAGCACATCCACCACAACTAGTACATCTACCTTTCCAAAAGTAGGAACGGTTACAGCAAGTACTTTAAATGTAAGAAGTGGCGCAAGAACGGATCGAAGCATTGTAACAAAGCTAAAGTCTGGTAACAGGGTAACGGTTTTGTCTAGCCTTGGAGATTGGTATAAAATCAAGGCAAGTAATGGCAAAATTGGATGGTGCGTAAAATCCTATATTAAGTAGAGAAAACCGCCATTCTTTTACTTGGTAAAGAAATATTTGGCAGTATACATTTACAAAATCATGCAAAAGCTTTATATAGAAAAAAATTCGTGGTAGACTTCATAGAGGAGATTGATATAAAGGAGATGAAATGCCATGCATGGATTTGTAAAAGTGGCAACAGCCATACCTCATGTAAGAGTGGCGGATTGCGAATATAATAAAGCCCAGATTTTATTAAAAATTAATGAGGCTTATGCTCAAGGTGCTCAGGTGGTTTGTTTGCCTGAACTTTGTTTAACAGGTTATACATGTGGTGATTTATTTTTTCAAACCACACTTTTAGAAAGTGCAACAAATAAGCTAAAAGAGATTTTAGAGGCGACTAAGGAAATGTCACTACTCATTGTTGTAGGACTTCCTTTAACCATAGAAAATGAACTTTACAACTGTGCGATTGTGCTTTTAAAGGGAAAAGTTCTAGGAGTAGTACCTAAAAGCTATATTCCTAACTACAATGAGTTTTATGAAAAACGTTGGTTTGGACTAGGCATCCATTTAAAATCAACTTCTGTTAAGCTATTTGGTGAGCAAGTTCCTGTGGGCACCGATTTGCTGTTTGAATGCGAAAAGTTAAAAATTGGGATTGAAATCTGTGAGGACGTATGGACCCCTATTCCACCTAGCTCATTATTAGCCTTAGCTGGAGCAAATGTGATTTTGAATTTGTCTGCAAGTAATGAGATTATTTCAAAAAGGGCGTATCGTAAGAGTTTAATTACCCAGCAGTCTGCCCGTTGTCTTAGTGCCTATGTTTATGTATCAGCAGGTTATGAAGAATCTACAACGGATTTGGTATTTAGTGGCCATAGTATCATTGCAGAAAACGGCACACTAAAAAAAGAAAATCACAAGCTTGTGGATAGTGATTATGTATTAACAGCAGATATAGATTTAGAGCGTCTCCAAAAGGAACGCATAAAACATAAAAGCTTTGGAGATAGTGCTAAGCAATTTCCTATGGCAATCCGAAAAATTGAGATAGATCACCTCCCTTGGAGAGGTAAATTTGAAGACACTATAGCAAGAAAACCTTTTGTACCTCACGCTTTAGAGACAAGAGACAAGCGCTGTCAGGAAATCTTTGCACTTCAAGTGGCAGGACTTAAGAAAAGACTTAGCCATACCCAAAGCAAAAAGGCAGTGATAGGCATTTCTGGAGGTTTAGATTCCACACTTGCCTTGCTGGTAGTGGTACAAGCCTTTGAGGATTTAGGGTGGGATAAAAAAGGCATTATAGGCGTCACCATGCCAGGCTTTGGCACCACGGATAGGACCTATGACAATGCGGTTCTACTTATTAAAGAACTTGGAATTACCTTCAAGGAAATTTCTATTGTGCCAGCCAGTCTCCAACACTTTAAGGACATAGGGCATAATCAAGATCAGCATGATATTACCTATGAAAATACCCAGGCGAGAGAACGTACCCAAATTCTAATGGACATTGCCAACCAGTTTGGCGGCATGGTGATTGGAACAGGTGATTTAAGTGAGTTAGCTTTAGGCTGGTGCACTTATAATGGCGACCATATGAGTATGTATGCTGTTAATACCAGTGTCCCTAAGACTTTAGTGAGAAGCTTGGTACGAACCATAGCTAAAGGCCAAAGTGAAAGCGTAAGGCATACGCTTTTGGATATTTTGGATACGCCCATTAGTCCAGAACTGTTACCGGTGGGCAAGGATGGGCAAATGCTTCAAAAAACAGAGGATACAGTAGGTCCCTATGAGCTACACGACTTCTTTTTATACTATCTGCTGCGTTTTGGCTTTAGCCCAAGTAAAATTTACTTTTTAGCAAAAACAGCCTTTGCTGTTAAGGAAGAAGAGGATGATGTAATTTACACCTCAGAAACAATCCGCAAATGGCTAACAGAATTTTATAGACGTTTCTTTAGCCAGCAATTCAAAAGAAGTTGCCTGCCAGATGGTCCAAAAATCGGAAGCATCTGTTTATCCCCAAGGGGAGACTGGCGT
>JAEXBC010000074.1 GCA_023457875.1 Bacillota bacterium
TATGGCATTTCAGAAAAAATATATAGCCAAGCCGCTCCAGACATGCAAAACGCAGAACAAGGAACGACCCAAGGTGCTCCAAATGACGATGTCATTGACGCTGATTTCAAAGAAGAATAAGATGTAACGTGAGACGGTCAAAGAGTACGACTCTTTGACTGTTTCTATGTTAAACGCAGGTATAAAAAATGGATGATGGTGGTGATAAATGTGAGTAAGAGAGATTATTATGAGGTGCTAGGTATTTCTAAATCAGCTCAGGACGCAGACATAAAAAAAGCTTATCGTAAGCTAGCAAAGAAATACCATCCTGATGCAAATCCGGATAACAAAGAAGCAGAGGCAAAGTTTAAAGAAGCCACTGAAGCTTATGAAGTACTTAGTGATGCTGACAAGCGAGCAGCCTATGATCGCTATGGTCATGCAGCCTTTGAACAAGCTGGAGGAGCTGGCCCAGGTGGCTTTGGCGGCTTCGGAGGTTTTGGTGGTTTTGATGGAGATATTGATTTAGGAGATATTCTCAATGGTATGTTTGGAGGTGGCTTTGGCGGAAGTGCTCGTAGGCGTCCAAGAGGGCCAAAACCTGGTGCAGATATTAGGCAAACGGTGCAGATTACTTTTGAGGAAGCAGCCTTTGGCTGTGAAAAAGAAATTTCCATTAATACATCAGAACTTTGTGGTACTTGTAATGGAACAAAAGCAAAACCAGGTACAACGGTAACAACTTGTAGTAAATGTGGTGGTACTGGTCGTGTTGTAGTTGCACAACGTACTATGATGGGGATGATGCAAACCGAGCAAACCTGTGATGTATGTCGTGGCGAAGGTAAAGTCATTAAAGAACCATGTCCAACCTGTCATGGACATGGTAAGACAAGAAGCGTTAAGAAGGTAACTATTTCTATCCCAGCGGGTATTGATTATGGACAGACGTTAAGGGTTTCAGGAAAGGGAGAAGCTGGAGATGCTGGTGCACCAGCAGGTGATTTGTTAGTAACTATTTCTGTTAAGGCACATCAAGTGTTTGAGCGTCAAGGGCAGGATGTTTATATGCGTATGCCTATTAGCTTTAGTCAAGCAGCATTAGGTGCAGAGCTTTCTATCCCAACACTGGATGGAAATGTTAAATTTACTATTCAACCAGGTACCCAAACCTCCTCTAAATTTAGACTACAAGGCAAGGGTATTCCAAGTCTTCGTAACAATAAACACAGAGGCGACCAATATGTAGAGGTTTATGTGGTAGTTCCTAAAAATTTAACTGAAAAACAAAAGAGTATATTACGAGAATTTGAGCCAGAAGCAGGTCAGCAAGCCGAAGAATCCAAAAAAGGCTGGCAACATATCTTCAAGAAGAAATAGCAGTATGATATTAAGTCAATAATCATAAGTGGATTTAAAAAAGGCTATACGATTGGTGAAATTCAAGCGTATGGCCTTTTTGTAAAGAGGAGGATTCTGATCTTAAAGCTCTATTCATCTTGGATATTATGGTTTTTGCTCACCATTGCACTGCGATAAGGTGATGAAGAAGCTCGTTTAAGATAAGCTGACCAAGTATAAAGCGCTTCTCTTAAAGGTCCACAAATCAAATAAATAATAGAAATATACATGATAAGTTGTAAGATTACTTGCCCATAAGCTAAAATATAGTAAATGATATTGTCACTAGGCATATGAAACCCTCCTTTACTATTAATGTAACTCATCATACCGCATATCATACTGCCAATATATGTTCATGGCAAACTAAAATCAAAGTAACCCCACGTTACTTGAATTAAAAATAGGTTTCACTTATAATGAGGCTATTAGAATAAATGAGAGAATAATGGAGATGACACGATGAATTGGTTAGAAGTGACAATAGAAACTTCAAAACAAGGTCTAGAAATCATAACAGGCTTACTTATGCAGATGGGAGTAACAGGTTTTGTGATTCAAGATCCTGATGATTTTGATGAGTTTCTTACGTATCAAGGGAAAACATGGGACTATATGGATGAAAATGTAGCAGCTTTAAAAAATTGTTCAACAAATATTACCTTTTATTTAGCCGAAAATGGACAAGGTCAAGAAACTTTTAAAGAAATTAAAAAAATGTTAGAGAGATTAAAAACATCCAAGGAATTTGATTATGGTTCTTTAGCTTTATCACTTAATAATGTGAACGAAGAAGATTGGGCTAATAATTGGAAAAAATACTTTAAACCCTTTACTGTAGGTGAAAAATTTGTGATTAAACCAACATGGGAGAACTATGATGAAACCACTGATCGCATGATTTTAGAGATAGATCCGAATTCTTCCTTTGGAACAGGTCAACATTATACAACCAAGCTGTGTATTGAACAATTAGAACAGCTTGTTCATGCAGAGAATCAGGTATTAGATATGGGTTGTGGTAGTGGTATTTTATCGATTGCTGCGCTTTTATTAGGTGCAAAGCACGTGACGGCTGTAGACATTGATCAGAATAGTGTAGATATCGCTAAAGAGAACTTGATGCAAAATCATATGAAAGATAATCAGTATACTACCTTTTGTGGTAATGTAATGGAAGATGAGAAGCTCGCATATCAAATAGGTTCACAAAAGTATGATCTTGTAGTAGCAAATATTGTGGCTGATGTGATTATAGCCATGAAGGATTTATTAAAGCAATTTATAAGACCAGATGGTAAGCTTATTGCTTCTGGCATTATTAATGAGAGAGCTGATGAGGTGAAGAATCAGCTTGAAAGTATAGGCTTTGAAATAGACCATGTTGCAGAAAAGAATGATTGGGTAGCAATGACTGCACATTTAAAAAAGTAAGAAAAAGGTGACGTATGGCAAAGTTTTTTGTTGATTATCAGAATGTGCTAGAGGACTGCATTTTAATCAAAGGAACAGACGTAAATCATATTAAAAATGTGCTAAGGCTTCCTATCGGCAAAGAAATTTTAATTAACGATGGACAAGGTAATGATTATCAGTGTATAATTAAAGAGATTAGTACAGAAGTGGTTACGGCAACAATTAAAAATAAGTTAGTGGTTCATACAGAACCTGCAGTACAGACTTTTCTATTCCAGTCTCTTATAAAAGGGGAGAAAATGGAATTTGTTATTCAAAAAGGGGTCGAAATAGGTGTTACTGCAATTGTACCTATAATAACTCAGCGCTGCATAGTAAAACTTGAATCGGATAAGAAATTAAATAACAAATTAGAACGTTGGCAGAAGATTGCAGAGAGTGCGGCAAAACAAAGTAAAAGGGGAATTATTCCACTTGTAATGTCTCCCATGACCTTGCAAGAAGCATTTGAATATGCCCAGGAGCATTTTGACGCTTCATGCATTCCTTTTGAGAATGAACAGGCCTATTATGTCAAATCCTTTCTACGAGACCTTCATGTCCATTCTTTAGGTATTTTTATTGGGCCAGAGGGTGGCTTTACAGACGAGGAAATTGATTTAGCTAAGAAACATAATGTACAACCCATTACTTTAGGTAAACGTATTCTTAGAAGCGAAACGGCAGGTATTGTTGTTTTGGCCAATGTGATGTATGAGATGGGAGAGATGTAGTGGTGGAAAATGTAAGTTTTTTAGTAGTAGATGATGCAATATTTATGAGAACTGTTTTAAAGAAAATGTTAACTGAGGCTAATTTTACAGTTGTAGGTGAGGCAGGAAATGGACTTCAAGCCATCGAAATGGCAGCCCAGCTTCATCCTGATATTGTAACACTAGATATTACAATGCCTGAGATGGATGGTATTCAGGCAATAGATAAAATTTTAGAAGTAAGTCCAAATACCAAGATTATTATGTGTTCAGCTATGGGTCAACATTCAAAGGTAGTGGAAGCAATTAAAAAAGGTGCAAAAGACTTCATTGTGAAACCCTTTGAAAAAACACGTGTATTACAAGCAATTGATAATGTAATGAACAGATAAAAATGAGGGGTCTTACCCTCATTTTTTATGTGCTAAATTGGGAGAACGAAATGAAACGTGAAATATACTTAGATAATGCAGCAACAACAAAACCACTTGATTTGGTTGCTCAAGTGGTCAAAACCACTATGCTTGATTGCTATGGCAATCCCTCTTCTTTGCATAAAAAAGGAATGGAAGCAGAAACTATTTTAAAAGAAGCAAGAGAGGTGTTTGCACAGGAATTGGGTGCACTTCCTGAGGAGATTTACTATACCTCTGGAGGAACTGAAAGTAATAATGCAGCCATTATAGGTGCAAGTATGGCTTATCGTAGGACTGGACGTAAAATCATTACTAGTATGATTGAACACCCCTCCGTCTTAGAAGTGTTTAAACATCTACAGCAGCAGGGATTTGAAGTTATAACAATTGGTAGTGACAAAAATGGTGTTATTGATATAAATGACTTGGAGAAGGCCATAGATGAGCAAACTACTCTAGTTAGCATCATGCACGTTAATAATGAAATAGGTGCCATCCAGCCCATTTATGAAATAGGCCAGCTCGTTAAAAGAAAAAATAAAGAGACACTTTTTCATGTTGATGCAGTTCAATCTTTTGGAAAACTGCCTATTCATGTCAAGAAAAACAAGATAGACCTTTTATCTGTGAGTCCACATAAGTTTTATGGACCTAGGGGAATTGGCTTACTTTATAAAAGTAAAGCAGTACGCTTGCAACCCTTACTATTTGGCGGTGGGCAGCAAAATAGTCTTCGTTCAGGAACAGAAAATGTTGCGGCTGTTGCAGGAACCCTTGAGGCACTCCGCTATATGATTTCAAAAAGAGAAGAAATATTAGAGCATATGAAAAATTGCAAGATTTATTTGGGCCAGCAGCTATTAAAGGCGATTTCAGACTGTTGGGTTAATGGACCTTCCATTGAAGAAGGCGCACCTTATATTTTAAACATGGGCATTAAAGATGTCAGATCGGAAGTATTGCTTCATGTATTAGAGCAGGAAGGTATTTACGTCTCATCTGGTTCGGCGTGTTCTTCTCACAAAAAAAATAAAGATGGCGTACTTGTAGCGTTAGGTCTGCCAAAGGAACAACTTGATAATGCCATTCGTTTCTCTTTTGCCCATGATACCCAAGTAGAGGATTTAGAAACAGTTATAGAGGTAATGAAAAATCAGATTCCAGTATTAAGAAGATATACACCAGGAGGAGGAAAAAAGTGAAGCATGTTTTTTTAGTGAAGTACGGTGAATTAGCAATAAAGGGTAAGAATCGCCATCTATTTGAAAATAAGCTGGTAACAAATATCAAACGTAATCTCAAATCCGTGGGAGAATTCCTTGTCGTGAAAGAGCAAGGACGTATTATGGTAGAGCCAGTGGATGATCAAAATATTGATGTGGATCAAGTATTAGATCGATTAAGTCGTATTTTTGGGATTGTAGGAATTGCCTACGGTTTAAAGGAGGAGGAAGTATCCTTTGACGCGATTAAGCGACTTGCGTTGATGCAAATGAAAGAAGAATGTGAAGACAAAGAGGTAACCTTTAAGGTTGAGACAAAACGTGCAGATAAACGTTTTCCAATGAATTCAATGGAGATTAGTGCACAAATAGGTGCCTATTTATTAGAGGAATTAAAAGACAAGGCTACTGTGAATGTGAGAAATCCAGAAGTTACATTAATGGTAGAGCTTAGGAATCATACCTATGTTTATGCTAAAACTCATAAAGGTGCAGGTGGAATGCCTTACGGCACAAATGGTAAAGCCACAGTATTATTGTCAGGGGGCATTGATAGCCCTGTAGCAGCTTGGATGATTGCTAAACGCGGTGTGGAAGTAGATGCCATATACTTCCATGCGCCACCTTATACAAGTGAACGCGCAAAGCAAAAGGTGGTGGACTTAGCAAAAAAGGTAGCCGTTTATACTGGTAATATGACCCTTCATATTATCAATTTTACAGATATTCAGCTTAAAATCTATGAAAAATGCCCTCATGAGCAGCTTACATTGATTATGAGACGGATTATGATGTATATTGCAGAGGCTATAGCAAAGAGAAATAATAGCATGGCACTTATTACTGGTGAAAGTATTGGACAGGTCGCAAGTCAAACCGTACAAAGCTTAATCGTTACTGATGATGCTGCTACGATGCCTGTTTTTCGTCCACTTATTGGGTTTGATAAAGAAGAGATTGTACAAATTGCAAAAAGGATTGATACCTTCGAAACCTCTATTTTGCCCTTCGAGGATTGTTGCACGATTTTTGTGGCAAAGCATCCTGAAACAAAACCTAAATTAGAGTATATTAAGCGTTCAGAAGAAGCATTAGAGGATATCATTGAAGACATGGTGAAAAAGGCAATTGAAGAAATGGAAATCATTCATTGTTAATTATAAAAAGTCCATGATACATGGACTTTTTATAACTTTATTGATTGGGTTCTGTAATAAACATATGAAGGTCTTTGATAATATCGTCAGCACACTGGTCATTATAGATATCTAAGCGTAAAACTTTACTTAAATCAAGACTGAAAATACCCATTATTGATTTAGCATCAATAATATATCTACCAGATGATAAGTCAAAATCACTATCATAAATGTTTATTATATTAACAAATTGCTTCACTTTATCAATTGAATTGAGTGAAATATAAACAGATTTCATGTGCGCTCCTCCTTAATTGTATCTCATAATAGTATGGTCATTTATAGAATGATAAATGTTACTTGTATGATATAGTTTATGTAAAGGAATGTCAATATTAAAGAGGTGATAAATTGAAAAAGGTAGCCTTCTATACATTGGGCTGTAAAGTTAATCAATATGATACGGAGGCGGTATTAGAACAATTTGTGCAAGCTGGCTATGAAGTGGTGGATTTTCACCAGTGCGCAGATGTTTATGTGGTGAATACATGTACCGTTACCCATTTAAGTGATAGAAAATGCAGGCAGATGCTTAGAAAAACAAAAAAAATTAATGCCCAAAGCATACTAGTAGCAATGGGATGCTATGCTCAAATTGCAGCAGACAAAATCAAAGAAGAGGTTGAAGAAATCGATATTATTGTAGGCACGAATAAGCGTAGTGAAATGGTTGCCTTAGTAGAAAGTTTTAAAAGGCAGCAGATGCAAACCATCAATACAGTTACGAACATCATGGAGATCGATGAATTTGAAGAGCTTCAAATCTCAGATATGGGTGAAAGAACAAGGGTCTATATCAAGGTGCAGGAAGGATGTAATAATTATTGTAGCTATTGCATTATTCCCTATACCCGAGGCAAAATAAGAAGTAGAAAGGAAGAGCAAGTTGTCAAAGAAGCAACAAGACTTGCACATCTTGGATTCAAAGAAATTATTTTAGCAGGAATACATGTGTTAGCTTATGGGAAAGATTTAGGTAACACCAATCTTATCACACTTTTAAAGCGGGTTCATGAAATTAGTGGTATTGAACGTATTCGTATGAGTTCTATTGAGCCCATTGCTATCACAGATGAATTTATTGAAGCGCTTAGTCAAATGCCTAAGATTTGTCATCATTTTCACCTATCATTACAAAGTGGAAGTGATTCTGTTCTAAAACGTATGAATCGAAAGTATACCACGTTAGAATATCAGCATAGTGTAGAGAGGTTACGAAAGCTATGGCCTGATGTAGCCATTACAACCGATATCATCGTTGGTTTTCCTGGAGAAACAGATGAAGAATTTGAAGAAACACTTGAGTTTATTAAAAAGGTTCAGCTTGCTCAAATTCATATTTTCCCCTATTCTTCACGAGAGGGCACACCCGCTGCTAAAATGAAACCACAGGTGCCCTCGCAGGTAAAAGAGGAACGTGCCAAAGGTCTAGCGAAGGTGGAAAAAGCCTTAAGATTAGCCTATATGCAGCAATTTATTGGTCGTGAAATGGAAGTCCTTTTTGAAAAGTATCACGCTAAAGAGGTGACAGGCTATACAAGTAATTATTTAAAGGTAAAGGTGCCAGCTGATGAAACCATAGAAAACACCCTTCAAAAGGTAACCATCAAAGGGATAGATGATGATTTCACATTAATTGGCTTATTAAAGTAAATTCAAAAATAATATATATTTTGTATATAGTTTTGTGACAAAATATGGTATACTTATGATTAAACAAGGTTGAGCTATTGGAAGGTGATCACAATGGAAAATATGAATGAAACCATGCAATTTCATTTAGAAGGTTTAGAAAAATCTTCAACTAGAGAAATACTATTAGATGTTTATGTTGCGTTAGAAGAAAAGGGTTATCATCCCATTAATCAAATAGTAGGATATATTATGTCCGGAGACCCAACTTATATCACAAGCCATAATGGGGCGAGAAATAAGATTCGTAAGTTAGAAAGAGATGAGATACTAGAGGAATTAGTGACTTATTATCTGAAACGCTAAAACTGGCTGTAGGGTTTATCTCTACAGCTTTTTTATAGGAGGCACAATGTGCGTATATTAGGATTAGATTTTGGCACAAAGACAACGGGAGTAGCAGTTAGTGATCCTTTAGGATGGACTGCTCAAGGAATAACTACAATAAAGAGGACAAAGAAGGAAAAGGATTTAGAAGAAATAAAAAGAAGATGTATTGAATATTCG
>JAEXBC010000075.1 GCA_023457875.1 Bacillota bacterium
AAGTAAGACCACGTTATATGTAAGTGATAAACAAACATAGGCGTGGTTTTTTATGTTACAAAAAATATTTTTTATAAAATGGGTTGTGAAGTGACGCTTGTGCTATTTATAATGTAGAAAAGGGGGAGAGCATGTGGTAAGTCAAAAAGCAAATAATGTTTGGGTACTATTATTATGTATGCTATCTGGTCTAACAGTGGGTTATTTCATTGGAAACCTCTGTGAAAATGTAAGTTTTTTAAAGTGGATGAATTTTACGGGAAGCTTTGGACTGGATAATCCTGTTGCGGTGAACTTAGGTGTGATATGGATTTCTTTTCAAATCAAATTTAAGATTACACTAGCTGCTATTGTTGGTATGCTAGTAGGTGTATTTGTCTATAGAAAGATATAGCGTCGCTTCACAAGAAATAGTAATCGTTTGTTAGTTAGATAAGTGCAATGGTTACCCATACAAGGGATAACATTGCACTTATTTTAATTTAAAGGCTTGCTGGGTGTATGGAGTGATGGGAATTTGGTAATAATTTGAAGGAAAAGGGGGTGTGTCATGAGAATACAAGACCAACCTATTGAAGAAAGACCCTATGAAAAATTTGAAAGGTTCGGTGCTAGCGGACTAAGTGATACGGAGCTATTTGCCATCTTACTCCGTACAGGAACCAAGGTGTTAAATGCCAAGGAATTAGCAAGGCATATTTTGACCTGTTCAAACAAGAGTCTTCCACCTAAAAAGCAAATGCCTTCCTTAGCTGGACTTTATCAGTTGACCTTCGATGAACTTAAAAGCATAAAAGGAATTGGTAGAGTTAAGGCGATGCAGATTCTTGCACTTTTGGAGCTTAGCAAGCGCATCGCAAAGACAAAATACGACCAAGGTCAAAAGGTCAATTCTCCTCAGCTTCTGTCAGATTACTTTATGGAGGAGCTAAGACATATGAGAGAAGAGCATTTTGTGATTACGCTTTTGGATGCAAAGTGCAAAATGATAGGCTATGAAACGGTATCTATAGGAAGTCTGACAGCTTCCATTGTACATCCTAGAGAAGTTTATCGTATCGCAATTCAAAAATCTGCGCATAGTATTATTGCTGTGCATAATCATCCAAGTGGTGATCCTACACCGAGTCAGGAGGATTTAAGTATGACAAATCGTCTAAAAAAAGTAGGTGAATTAGTCGGAATACCTCTTTTGGACCATATTATTATTGGAGATGGTATATATAAAAGTCTAAAAGAAGAAAGTTATCTATAGATGTTGAAAATTCACCTAAAAAAAGGTATGATGGTTAATATGAGATTTTGACAATAATATATTATATAGATTGCTTAGGAGGATTCATTATGTTTGAAAAAGATATGGGTATTGATTTAGGAACAGCCAATACACTTGTGTTTGTTAAAGGAAAAGGTATCGTTGTTAATGAACCATCTGTTGTTGCTATAAAAGAGAAAACGAATGAAGTGCTTGCTGTAGGTGATGAAGCCAAGCAAATGATCGGTAGAACACCAGGAAACATCGTTGCAATTAGACCTTTGAAGGATGGTGTTATTGCAGATTTTGCAACCACTTCTGCCATGCTTCGCTATTTTATTGGTAAAGCCTACAAACAGTCTTTATTTGCCTCTAAACCTCGCGTAATTGTTTGTGTACCATCAGGCGTTACTTCTGTTGAAAAACGTGCGGTAGAAGAAGCTACTGAAAAAGCAGGAGCAAAAAAGGCGCTTATTATGGAAGAGCCTATGGCAGCAGCTATTGGTGCCCATCTTCGCGTAGAAGAGCCTACTGGCAACATGGTTGTTGATATTGGTGGAGGAACCACTGATGTGGCGGTTATTTCATTAGGTGGCATTGTAGCTAGCAAATCATTACGTATTGCAGGTGATGAATTTGATGAATATATCGTTTCTTATATTAAGAGAGAATATAATCTCATGATTGGTGAAAGAACTGCAGAGCAAATTAAGATTAGTATTGGTGCTGCTTATCCTACTGGTGAAGATGCAACCATGGAAATTAGAGGACGTGACCTTGTAACTGGTCTTCCAAAGGTGCTTACAATTACATCAACCGAAGTAACCGAGGCAATCAAAGAGCCTGTTAATGCCATTATAGATGCCATCAAACTTACCCTTGAAAAGACTCCACCAGAATTGGCTGCTGATATTATGGAGAGTGGGATTATGCTTACTGGAGGCGGTGCATTATTAACAGGGCTTGATACACTCATTAGTTTAGAGACAGGTATGCCTGTCAACATTGCAGAAGATCCTCTTGATTGTGTAGCAAAAGGAACAGGCTATGCATTAGAAAATCTTGAAAAATGGGCCAATATTTTTGCAGATGATAAATAAGAATGGGGAGAGAGTGCTTTGAAACTTACAAATAAGGTTAAAAAAATAGGGCTTGTAGTAGGTATTGTTTTAGTCATGATACTGGCTATAGGTAAAAAATTTGATATTCCTATTCTTAGTACAGGCGTCAATTATGTACTTTATCCTTTTGAAAAAAGCATTCATTTTATCTCTAATACCACACAAGGTGTAGTAGCACGTTTCCAAAAGGTGGACGAGTTAATTAAAGAAAATGACCTGCTTGAGGAAGAAATCAGTAAACTACGTTATGAGAATACGATTTTGGCTCAGTATCAGGGTGAAAACGAAAAATTACGAACCTTATTAGAAATGAAAAAATCCTATCAAGATTATGAGGGTGTGGGAGCTAACGTGATCGGCAAAGAAGCAGGAAATTGGTATAAGGTCTTTACAATTGATCAAGGTAGACGAGCAAATATAAAGACGAATAGTGTCATTCTTGCTAATGGCGGATTAGTTGGACGTGTGGATGAGGCGACAGATATTGTTTCAAAAGTTATTACTATTATTGATAGTAGAAGTGCAGTAGGTGCTGAGATAGTTCGTACAGGTGACACAGGGGTTATTAAGGGAGATATTGAATATGCGAATCAAGGTTTATGCGTACTAGAAATCAATAGTGAGTCTGAGGTAGTAAAAGGTGATCAGGTAATTACTTCTTACCATAGTTCCATTTATCCGCCAGGTATCTTGATTGGTACAGTGGAGGAGGTCAAAGTGGGCAATAATGATCTTGTTCATTATGCCTATGTTAGGCCAGTTGTAGATTTTAAACATATAAAACAGGTACTGGTTATTAGTAATGATTAAAGAGGGAGTCAATATGCGTATTACGGTGGTAGGGGTTTTATTAGTTGTGATGCATATATTAAGTGCCACGTTGTTTCAAGCACTGAGAATAGGTGATATTGCGCCTAATTTTATGATTATGATTATTGTTTCCTTTGCATTGCTACGCGGAAGTAATGAGGGACTCTGTGTAGGCATTGCTGCAGGTTTTTTAACAGACATCTCTTTTAGTTTAACCTTTGGGCCAACTATAGTAAGCTATGCTGCGATTGGCTATGTATGTGGAAAGCTAAATGAGAATTTTTATCGCGAAAACTTTATTCTTCCCTTTATTTGTACATTATTTAGCAGTTTATTTTACAGTGGTACAAATATACTTTCTTTTATGCTTAGAGGGCAGTTAAGCTTTTTATATTTTTTCAAAGCCATTGTTATCCCAGAATTGATTTATACGATTACTTTGTCACTGATTGTATATCAACTTATTTATTTGATTAATGAAAAAATTGAAATAAGCGAAAGAAAAACAAGAAATATATTTTAAAAAGATAGAAATATGTAGAAGGAGCAGTGTTAAGTGAAGTCTTATGCAAGCTGCTCCTCTTTTAAAAATCATTTTTTAAATCAATTATACAAAATATGATAAATTTGATTGTCAACAACTTATGTGATGGTGTAATATTAATATGAATGGTAAAATAGAAGTTATATTTGTTTATACTTGATAGAATAGAGGGGGAAAATATGGCAGAGGAAAATCTTGTGGTTTTTAAGGGAACATCTGATGGCATTGTGGTTGTACTTGATGAGCAGGCTGAATTTGATAAAATTGTTCAACATTTTAAGCAAAAACTTGATGAATCAAAGCAATTTTTTAAGGGCTCAAAAGTAAGCCTTCGTTTTAAGGGACGTTCTCTAAATAAAACGCAACAAGATGAATTAATAGATTTATTAGCTCATCAAAACATCTTAAACATTTCATTTATACATCAATTTGAAGATGAGAAAGCGCATTATGATAAAGATTTTCTTTGGATCAATGAGCAGTTAGCTAGTAAAGCGGGCTCATTAACCCATTTCCATTATGGTATTGTTCGTTCCGGACACCATATAGATTATCAAGGAAATGTCGTTGTTTTAGGTGATGTTAATCCAGGTGGTCTGATTACAGCAGGAGGAAATGTCATTATTATTGGAGCTCTAAAAGGAAAAGTACATGCTGGTCTTGACCGTACTTGTCCTCATCCCTTTATCATTAGTGAAGTGATGGATCCTATTCAGATTGGCATTGGTAACATTATTGCCCAAGCACCAAAAGGTGAGTCATTTGCTCAAGAAGAAACAAAGTGTATGCAGATTGCTTATTTACATGAAGAACAAATGTATGTCGATATATTGGACAACAAGAGTTTAAATCAAATGTTAAGTCAAGATTAGGGGGTAAAATGAATGAGTGAGGTTATTGTAATCACATCAGGAAAAGGTGGAGTTGGTAAAACAACTACTTCAGCGAATGTAGGAACGGCATTAGCGATGCAGGGAAAACAAGTTGTTTTGGTGGATGCAGATATCGGTCTTAGAAATCTAGATGTTGTAATGGGACTTGAAAATAGAATTGTATATGATTTAGTAGATGTTATAGAAGGAAGATGTCGCTTAAAGCAAGCACTCATTAAGGACAAGCGTTTTGAAGGACTATTCCTTTTACCAGCAGCTCAAACTAGAGACAAAGATGCTGTTAACCCTGAGCAAATGAAAAAGCTATGCGAAACATTAAAAGAAGATTTTGATTATGTTATTTTGGATTGTCCAGCTGGTATTGAGCAAGGATTCAAAAATGCCATTGCAGGCGCTGATCGTGCCCTTATTGTAACAACACCAGAAGTCTCAGCTGTAAGAGACGCTGATCGTATCATCGGATTAATAGAATCCCATGGTGTATCTAATACCCAGCTTATTATAAATCGTGTAAGGATGCAGATGGTAAAACGTGGCGACATGATGGCAATGGAGGATGTGGTTGAAATTCTTGCCATTGACTTGATTGGAGTTGTGCCTGATGATGAAAATATTGTTATAACTACTAATAAGGG